>JAJZFR010000271.1 GCA_021805265.1 Acidobacteriota bacterium
ATCGTTGGCAGGTGATGGCGCTGACCAAGAGCGAAGTCATTCGCATCATGGGCGGGCGTTACTTTGACCGCGCCGGTGCCGAAGTCGCGGCTGACCCAGTCATCGAGAACAATTGGAATCGCTCGACTGACGAGCGGGAGCAACAGCTTCTTGCCGTGAAGATGGCGATAGCGTTCATCCTCGGGGTGGATAGCCACAGCGACATCGCCAAGCAGGGTTTCGGGGCGCGTGGTAGCGATGGTGAGGAACTGATCGGCTTCTCCGACAATGGGATACCGAATCTCCCAGAGTTTGCCACTCTGCTCTTCATGCACGACTTCAAGATCGCTGATGGCGGTCTGGCAGCGCGGACACCAATTGACGATGTATGCACCACGATAGATCAGCCCCTGCTCATGCAGGCGCACAAAAGCCTCGCGCACTGCGACGGAAAGATTGTCGTCCATGGTGAAGTATTCGCGTGCCCAGTCTACCGACGCACCGAGCCGCTTCATCTGGTCAAGGATGGCTCCGCCATAGAGCTTTTTCCACTCCCAGACGCGATCAAGAAACGCCGCACGGCCAAGCTCCTGACGAGTGAGGCCCTGTTCGGCCAACTGTCGCTCGACCATCATCTGCGTGGCGATGCCAGCGTGATCGGTTCCAGGAATCCACAGTGCTTTACGCTCGCGCATTCGCTGCCAGCGCGTGAGGATGTCCATCTCCGTCTGGTTGAGCATGTGGCCCATGTGGAGACGTCCTGTAACGTTCGGCGGCGGCAGCAGGATGGTGAACGGACGCTTGTATTCGTCCCCAGCCACGTCCAGCACAGTCTGTCCTGGACTTTGCGTGGGCGGAGTAAAAATCCGTTCGCGGACCCAGTATTCCGCCCAGCGATCTTCGATAGTTGTCGGGTCGTATGCTTTTGGCAGGTCGTGTGGCATGGGTCCCTGATAGCCCGCTCCGTGGTCGGGTTTGTAATCTTGCTATTTGTTTGGTCGGGTAGATCGGGCTTATATTTCCCTATTCTCCGCCCTCGGTCAATCCTAAATCATTCGATCAATTGCGATAAGGCCGCAACCGACTTCCCAAGGCATTCCAGATTGATGGTTATCTGGCGAAGAATCGCTTGACCGTGGGCCTGGAAGGAAAACAATGTTGCGGCGCATGGCGTTGAAATACCGGAGAATGGTTTGACGCAGCAATCAGTCAAGACAAGATATGGGTTTCGACGCGCTTGATCGAGTTCATTTCAGGGAAGCAGAAATCTACTCCGTGTTATTCTGATCTCATCCTGTGCGTGGTTTGATGCGGAATTGGCAGTTGGTGAATATGCCTGTCCGGTTCGGTTATGCCTTTCTCGATGTAGATAAAAAGGTGATGAAATAAGCATGAAAAGAGCTTCAGCATGGATCGCGGGAATTCTTCTTGTCGCGGGTGTGCTTTCGTTGGGAGCAAGCGCTCAGCAGGAAGACCTCGTAGCGTCATCCGCTAAGCCGGAACTGTTGGGCCTGGCACCTGGGGACGTTCTTAAAGTTGACATGTACGATTTCCCTGAAATCAAAAGTGAGATTGATGTCAGCGTCAGCAGTGACGGTGCGATTACACTTCCCTATGCTGGCCCCGTAAAGATAGCTGGAATGATGCCAGACCAGGCCGAGCAGGCAATTGATCACACGCTTCAAGCTAAAAATATTGTCAAAGACCCCAGTGTGACTCTGAGCGTGGTTTCTTCACAGAACCTCAGCGTTTACGTAACCGGGGAGGTGCGCAAGCCAACTACCGTCCCGCTTATGGCTCCTTCCCCGCTATCCTATGTGCTTGCCCAGACAGAAGGGTTTACCGGCTTCGATGGACGACATATCACGATCCTTCATCGCACAAACATGTTACCCACGCTGCTCGACTTTGACTCGCAACAGCCGTCTGCGCAAACCATGCATACCCTTGTGTATCCAGGTGACATTATCAACGTGGAACATATCGGAAGCATATTCATGGTTGGCGAGCTGCAAAAGCCCGGCACCTATCCACTCACCGGAGGATATAGCGCGGGTGCTGGCCTGACTGGTCCGGGATCCCTTCGGCATTTGACACTGCTACAAGCCCTTTCCATGTCGGGCGGTGTCACAGAGATCGCAGCCCGCTCGAAATCCATGTTGCTGCGCGCGAAGCCCGACGGAACTCGCGAGAAGATCATGATCGACGTTGTGAAACTGGAAAAGGGAGAAATCGCAGATCCGGTCCTGCGCGCAGGAGATATTTTTTACGTCCCATCCAGTTATCTCCGCAACCTGACCAACAATTTGTTTATGAATTTGGTAAATGCATTGTATGTACTTCCGGCCCTTACCGTGGTTGGAGTCCCCTAGCTTCCGCATAGTCGGGCAATGCATGTGTAGTGAACTTGGGCGTAAGCTGCATTGCTGATGCTTAAGCGTGCTTCTATAGCCCCAACCCTCCGGATGCGAGATCGCACGGGTGGAGGGGGCAGGTTTCGAATGGCACTCTTCGTCCAGGCTGTGCCATCTCGACCTGCCGGATACCAAGTACAAATTTATGGCTCAAGGCGCTAACTTTCTTCACAGACTACTCCACATCGCAGGGTTGTTTCTGGGATGTTTGCTGATTTGCACTCTCGGAGCAGAGGCGATTCTGCGATTTGCTCTGGGACTGGGCAACCCTGTCTTGATAGCTGCGGATCCTGCATGTAGGTACATTCTCAAGCCAGACCAGAACGTTTATCGATTTTTCGGCCACGTAAGCATCAATCATTTTGGCATGCGTTCGGAGGCAGTTCCGAAGCAGCGTACACCTGGTACGCTACGTGTCCTGTTTGTCGGCGACTCAATGACCTACGGGACGACACAGGTTGACCAGCGCGAGATTTTTTCGGAGCGTGTCCATACCGCACTGCCGGGAATTATTCATCGCCCGGTTGAGGTGTTGAATGCGTCCGCTGGAGCGTGGGCACCAGCTAATGAGCTTGCATATCTTCGATCACGAGGGACGTTTCAAGCCGATGTTGTCGTACTTGTGCTTAACGACGGGGACATCTCGCAACCCATGTCTTCAATGCGAGATGTTGGTGACGCTCTTCCCCATGTCAAGCCATCGAGCGCAATTGGTGAGTTATACGAACGGTATCTTAAAGTTCACATCTTCCACGTCAAGCCAAAAATAGACGCCGGAGATAGCGTGAAACTCGATGCCAGTAGCGTCGTGCAGGAAAATCTCCAGGTCTTTGATCAGATTCAGCAATTGGTCGCTCGCTCGGGAGCGCGCCTTGTAGTTCTGTTTGTGCCTTTCCGACTTGATTTTCCAGAGATCGTGCGACAGCCCGAAACTACTATTACAGCCTGGACAGCAACCCACCATGTACCGTTGATTGACCTCTCGGCGACAGAGGCACTTTACCCCGCGAAAGAGATAACCCTGGATGGAATACACCTCAACTCGAAAGGCAACAGCATTGTTGCTCAGGCAGTCGAAGCATCATGGGCTCACTTGGTCGGGCAGTAAGTAATTCTTCTTCTGGCAGGTTGTGAAATGAAGCAGGTTGCGACTGAATATCTTCGAAAGGTGTGAACGGAAGCGCGATCCTGGTAGTAGCGGTTCAGTTCGTTGAGTTCAGGAATACACTGCCTCAGCGTCCTCTCTAAGCCAAGGACATTCCATGGTATTCTGATTGTACATATCGGTTGCACATTGCTGACGGTTAACGTGAGATTTTATGTTGAAGCTATGATTCTGGGTTGATAAGTTCAGAAATTGATTGCTTGTAGCATACAGTACTCGGCAATCTCAATATCCAAGACAAATAGCGAACCGGTTTTCAACATTGTTCTGGTGCTTTATGGGCAGAGTAGCTAATGCCCAGACAAAAGGTTCTGTGGATACGGTCTGAGTCGATGGATGTATGACAATCTGTTATGCGCAACAGTAGTCCGAGAATTGCAACTGATGAGATATCGCTCATGGTTAAGACTCCGGGCCAGGGTTTATGTATCTCAGGAGGCTTCCTGGCTTTCTGCGGTTCCACGATACACGGACGCGGATGGATATTGATTGAATGGGTACCGTGGTCACTCGGTTTCAGTCGAAGCAGAAGGATATGGTTCAGAATTTGGCTACTGCTCTCCAGTTGCCACAAGACGCTAAAGTCGTAACCATCGAGCGTCCGCATGTGCGCTTGATGGCTCGGCTGTTCTTCGCAACTTTCTGGCTGATCATTTTTACGGGCGCAATACGCAAGTGGATGTTTCCAAATTCGAACGCACTCTATCTGCTTCAGGACGTACCGATTGCGATAGCTTATACCTATGCGCTGATAACGGGGCAATTTACGCGCTCTCTGGTCTTGATTGGTATTTGCATTCTCAGTGTCATCCTGGTGATGCAAGCTCTGCTGCAGATAGTACTAATCGGACTCTCGCCATTGACGGCCGTTGTGGGACTTCATCACTATCTCTTCTATCTACCTATGCTCGTAGTCTTTCCAGTCGTTCTTGATGCAGACACAAGGCGGGATTTCGTTCGCTGGAATCTATTTCTTGCTTTGCCGATGTGCGCCTTAGGAATCGCGCAGTCAGTCTCGCCCAGTAATGCATTTGTTAATCAAAGTACTGCCGGTGGAGCTATGATTATTCCGGAAGGGGGCATTTCGCGAGGCACCGGAACCTTCAATTTCACTTCCTTCTACGCCTTATGGCTGGGACTGGTATTTGCACTTTGTATCGGTGAATGGCTTCTGCCGCAGGAAGGAAGAAGTTTGAAGAGCAGAAGCCTCCACATCGCCTGCACAACGGCAGTGCTTCTTTCCGCGCTTGTCAGTGCCGAGCGCACGGCGCTTGGATTTCTGCTGGTCGCAGTTTTGGGCGGGATATTGGCCTCTGTCCTGCTCGGGGCAACACGCCCGCTGCTGGTTATGGTGATGCTGATAGCTATGTTGCCTATCGGGGCTGGCCTAACTGCTCTTATATCCCCGGATGAGTATGCGGCGTTCAACAATCGCATTACCAACTCGGACAATATCGACGACGGGAAGTCGCGCATTTCCAATACGCTGGTCGGGTTTCTTGTGGTGGACTTTAATCCGGTCGGCGCTGGTATTGGAATGGGCATCGATGCAGCGCATATAGGGGAAGTAGGCGGTTACGACGCAACTTACCAGTTGGCGGAGCAGGACATCATTCGCACGGTCATGGAATTGGGAACTTTTACTGGACTAATCTACGCATTTGTCCGCATCGGTTTTGTCGTAGCCTTGATCCTGTTAGCCGTCAGCCTGGTCCGAAGACGCTGCTCGCCACATGTTCTCCCTTTAGCCTTCGTTGTTTTCGGTCAGGGGTACATGGGGGACATGACTCGCTATGGTACGATGACCACAACTCAGATGATGATGGGGGCTGCTTTTATCCTTGGCGTTTTCTATTTTCCGGACAATTTCCCTGCCATTCAAGATAGTAACGGCAAGACCATGACGAGGTTCGCGTGACGAAATTTCCGAGCTTAGGAACGAACCAGTTTTCCGATAACTCGATTCGTATCGCCGACATTTCGCGTGTTCTTCGCAAATACGGCATTTACATATTAGGTTCGACCATTTTAGGGGCGATTCTGGCTGCTACATGGGCACACTTTCAGCCCAGCCTTTACGATGCGACATCGATGATTCATCTCGATCAACATAGTTCAATCAGCATCGGTCCAGCCGGCGCCAGCACCGATGAGTATGCGCTCAAACTCCAGACGCAGATTGTTGGATTACGGAATCCCGACGTCGCCATCGCGACGATGAAAAAATTGAAGTTGCCACAGAATCCCATATTCAATCCCTCACTTCAGCAGGATTTAGTGAGCCCAGCGAGCCGTGATCGATTAGTCGCAATGTTTCTCGGCTCGCTCAAAATAACCAGAGTGCCGCAGACGGAACTTATTTCAGTTACCTTTCGCAGCAAGAACCCTGTTTTATCGGCGATTGTGGTCAATACTCTTGTGGATGAGTATTTTGAAGAGAGCTTCGAGCAGCGTTACCGAAGCACCCAGGATATCAGCCGATATTTAACGACCCGCCTCGAAACGTTGCAGTCAAAGATTCAGGGCGAGCAGAACGAGTTGATGACCAGTGGACTGAAACTCGGAATCATAGACATCGGAAGTGGCTCAAATGCAACCAGCGGCACTTCCTCCATTGGAACCAGCACGCTGGTTGTTGAAACGTCTGGTCTTTTAGACCAGCGAGTCAAGGCGCAGGCGGATTTATATCTGGCGCAGGCAGAGTTCCAGAATCTCCAGGAACATCAGGATGCGGTACCTCCGGCGGATGTGCCAGGAAGCCTGGAAATGAGTACCCTGATCGCATCGTTATCAACCGCAAAGGGTCAGTTGGCATCCCTGGAGCAACGATACGGCAGTAACTATCCAGGTCTCGGTCAGGTGAACGCTGAGGTGAGCAGCTATGAGCATGACATAGCAGAGCTTCACTCCAAACTGGTGCAGAGTGCCAAGCAGAATGTTAATCGTGCGCAAAGTGTAGTAGATAGCCTTAACAATCGGATCGAAGCACTGAAACAGCAGTCCGAGGGAAGCACTCCCGAGATAGTTCACTATGAAGTTCTCAAGTCGCAGTACATGAGCGACCAGACACTGTACAACGTATTGCTCTCGACGCTTGGCACTGGCGAGATACAGGCAGGGATGCAAACCCAGGTACTGAACCGGTTTGTTACAGCGGATGTACCTGGCTCTCGCGCATATCCTCGTGTCGGCCTGACGGGCATGGTGGGCGGCTTTGGAGGAATGGTTCTTTCCTTCATGATCGTGGGCATCGTTGTTTTCAGCAGTGATACAGTCGAGACAATCGAGCAGATTGAAGAGGCACTGCCAGTACCGATACTTGCCTCCGTCCCAGAGTACAAAGATGAGTTAACTTCGCGGGCGTCCGCCGGGGAAGGAATTTCCTTGATAACTCTACTGGCACCCCGATCAGCCAGCGCAGAGGCCTATCGACTGCTTCGCACTTCGATTTCACTGATGCCAATCAGTCAGAAACACCGCGTGATTGCACTCACGAGCGGTGGACCAGGAGAAGGCAAATCAACGTCAGCGTTGAATCTCGCAGTCGTCCTTGCAACACAGTCAAAGCGCGTATTGCTCATTGATGCTGATCTCCGCAAGCCTACAATTGCCCAGCGGTTAAAGATGAACGCAACAGACCAGCCGGGCTTGAGTCGTTACCTGAGTGACTCTTCTGTAACTCCAGAAGACTGCGTTCAACGCGTTACAGAGATACCAGGGATCGATGTGATGCCGGTTCAGGAGATACCACCCTTTCCATCCGAGTTGCTGAGTCAGGGGCGACTCGAAGGACTTCTGGCATGGGCACGAGATCATTATGACTACGTATTGATTGATACGCCACCCATTTTGCTTGTTACCGACGCTCTGATCATCGCCAATCACTGCGATACCCTGCTAGTTGTTGCTCGAATAGGCGTCGCTCAGAAAAGGGGTTTATTCCGAATCAGGCAGGATCTTGCGAAATATCCAAGCAAACAGACTGGCATTATTGTGAATGCGCTTCCGTTTTCTGACACATACTACAGAGGCTATGGAAATTACAGGAAGTACTATGGAACCGGATACGGGGGTGAATCCGGCGATTACTACAGTTCTGGTTATCTTTCTTCCGCCAAAAAGAAAAAAACTCAGTAGCTTTTGAGTTATTCTTTGTCTTGGGCGAGCGATGGACAGACTGCCAACGTGGAATGTGATCAGATAGGAAACAGATGTTCACCAGCTACCTGCGCCCAAATCGTACAACTAGCCCTTCGGGTCCGAAGGCGTAGGGTTGCATGTCCAAGCTGACAGTCGCGAAAGGATTCTTTCTTTCAAAGAGCCGTCATGTAATGCACTTCGTTGTGAACCAGGGAATTGCAGTGATGGGCAACCTGGTTTATGGGTTGCTTTGTGTGCGGCTGCTTCCTGTATATGATTACGCAAAATTTGCAATCATCTTCGGGTTCATGGGCACACTCACCGTGCTCATGGACTCCGTTACGACTGGAACACTGGCCCCACTTATTGGCGAAAACATTGATGATCTGGGGAGAATTGCGAACTACGTTGCTTCCGTTCGCAAGCTGACCACTCGCGTTTTTGTTTTTCTTGCCCCCGTAGCAGCCATTGCCCTGTTACTTGTCTTGAGAAAGCAACCCTGGGCCTTATCGACCGACCTTCAGATAGCGGGAGCTGTCCTGCTTATATCGTGGTTTGCACGGGTGGGTGGAACTTACTCTTCCGTTTTGCTGATTCGCCGCGATCGGATGAGTTACTATCGGATTCAGATCCTTGGAAGTCTGGGTTCGCTCGCATTGCTGGTTATGCTGTGGTCCATGCACCGAGTAAGTTTATACGCATGTGTGCTGCTCAACATATCTCAAGTGACGTTCTGTGCCCTCGGGTATTTTCGGCGCGCTTATCAAATACTCGGAACGCGCGGAGTTCCGACGGTCATGTTTCAGCGCGCGATTGTTCACCTGGCGCTGCCTAGTGTTCCTGGCACAGTTTTTTACGCTCTTCAAGGACAGATCACTTTACTGCTTATTACATTGCTTGGGCATAGCTCAACGAGCATAGCAAATCTTGGCGCGCTTTCGAGGTTGGGCCAGATACTTACCTTTGCCAGTCAAATGAACCCGGTTTTGATCGAACCATTTTTCGCTCGGCTTCGTAGAAATCAAGTGAAATCGATGTACATGCTAGCATTTGTTCTGGCAGTGACGGGTGTCAGCATATTTACAATTCTCGCCTTTATGTATCCTCAGACCTTTCTGTGGATTCTTGGCCCCAACTATCGAGAATTGCGTTTGGAAGCTGGTTTGGTGGTGTGCGGATCATCGATTTATTTTCTGGCTGGATTTCTGACAGTTATTCATACATCCAGGCGTTTCGTGTACTGGTGGAGCAATATTGCAAATATAGTTCTGATCCTTTCGGTTCAGATATTCTTTATCTTGCGCTTCGACCTATCAACGGTTCGTAACCTGCTGGAGATGAATATTGGCACTGCCACTGCTTCCCTTGTGGTTTGTATCTCTGTGGGTATCTTCGGGTTGACGTTTGGACCGCAGAAGGCGCTGAATGAAGTCCCTTCGGAGGAAGACAGCGCATAAATAGAGCCAATGCCGGAGTCACGCCAGCAGAGTTATCTCAGTTCGCCTTGCCCTGCCTCTTCCAGAGACCTCGGTTGCCCTGCCACCATTGCCGCAGGTGTGAGTCCTGTTTCTTGGCTGCCCCGGTCGGGTGCAGGTGAATTTCTCGATCCCTTGCGTATGTGTCAGAGCCAGTGCTGGTCTGGGCGAGTACACGTAACTCGGCCAGAGCCTGCTTGACCTGTGCGCGGAGTTGATCGGCCTCGAGCACACACGACCGCAGATAAGACGAGATGGACATCTGCGACTCTTCTGCACGGCTTCGCAGCCGTTCGACTTCAGAACTGCTCAGGCGAACCGATATGGTCGCGCACCGCTGATCGAGGATTCGATAGGAGCGCGTGGTACTTTGCGTTTTCCCTCCGTTCCGACCAGGAGAGGGAGACAAGGATAGTTCATCCTCGATGAGCGAATCGTCAAGCGGGGAAAGATGGGAAACAGGCGAAATTTCAGTTTCCTGGCTCGTGATGTTGACCTCGGGATCGAGTGCAGAGTTTTGAGCAACGGTCAGGACAGAGTTTCGTTGTTGTATTACCGGCAATGCTTTTTGTTGGCCGATTTTTGTCGATTTGCTGGTCTTGGTTTTGCCGGAAGTTAACAGTGTCGGGGGGGGCTGAACGGGGTTGCATTCCGCGGCAGGGGTGGCTGTGTGGTGGGAGGGCGTGCTCTCCGAGAGTTGAGCGGATTTCGCCGACAGTGTCTCCGGTGCCTGCTCGGCATGGTAGCGAGAATGCGTTCGCAGAGCCTGCTCGTAGCTCAACAGAACAGTGTCGTCGTTGCGCCTGGGCTTGGTTGGGCGCAGGGGGGGGGCTACGGATTTAGGCTGCTTTCGACCTCCGGTTGCCAGGGCGACGGTGTCTGTTGCGATACCATCGCGGGTCGCTGAGAGGATGCGGGAATCGAGTTCCGGAAGGTCACTGGTAGGTCGTTTGCCGCTGTTCGGTCGCAGGGGTGGGTTGTTCTGTTGCGGTGCGGCCTCGGGCTGGAGCGCGAGGCTCTCGAGCAGTGAAGCAAAGTCAACGAAAGATGCAGTCTGCGAGGACTTCGGCGCGGTGGAGGTGGAGCGGCTCATGCCCGAAGAATACGCGCGCAGCGTGTAAGACATGAGCCTGCCATGGAGAAACAGGCGGCGGAAAATTCCAAAACAGGAAAGCCATCTCTCATCTTGCAGAGATGGGAATGGATGGTTTTCACGATCAGGCAGGGATCGTGATGGAGTGATCGATTCTTGTTTCCGGGGATCGGAGGAGTTCGTCGATTTCTTCGGCGGGCAGGGGAGGTGCGAAGAGATAGCCCTGGCCAAAGCGGCAGCCCATTTTCTGGAGAAGCGCGCATTGTTCCGGGGTTTCGATGCCTTCGGCGACCACGTCCATGCCGAGTACGCGGGCCAGCTCGATGATGGTTTTGACGATCTGCAGGGGCTGTGTGCCTTTGCTCATGCGTTTGACGAAGGAGCGGTCGATTTTGAGTACGTCGAAGGGGAAGCGGTGAAGGTGGCTGAGCGAGCTGTAACCGGTGCCGAAGTCGTCCATGTGGAGTGAGACGCCGAGTTTCTGGAGGCTGGTGAGAACAGAGACGGCGGTGCCGATGGAAGGAATGAGGCTGGACTCGGTCATTTCCAGGCCGAGGTGATGACCTCGGAGGTCATTTTGGAGGAGCAGGGATTCGACGTGATCGGCGAGACCCTGACGGGTGAATTGCCGCGCGGAGAGGTTGACGCAAACGCGAAGGCCATCCAGCCAGGGGCGGTCTTTCTTCCACAGTTGAAGCTGGCGACATGCCTGACCGAGGCCCCAGTCGCCGATGGGCAGGATGAGTCCGTTTTCTTCAGCCTGTGGAATGAAAACCTGCGGGGAGAGCATGCCGCGCCGGGGATGTCTCCATCGGATGAGGGCTTCGAGGCCGACGATGCGTCCGGTGGCGAGTTCGATTTCGGGCTGGTAGTAGAGTACGAACTGCTGTTGGTCGAGCGCGTAACGGAGGTCTTCGGCGAGGGGCCAGGCACTGTCCATCTCGAGCGGGAGAATGGCTTCCGCAGTCTGGTAGGCACCCTCGGTTTCGGTGGGTCTGGAGGATGGTTCGTCGGTGGAAAGTCGGAGACGCCGGAGTTCAAGCTGATCGGTAACCAATGCGGAGAGGCTTTCAAGCAGCGCGATCTCGTCGCTGTCGATCTGGGAGGCTGGCTGGCTGCTTCCGACGCAAAGCGCGCCGACAATGTGGCCATCGGCGGCGCTGACTGGAACACCGACAAACGAGCGGAGATCGAGGATTTTATCGGGACGGTAGAAGCCTCGTGGCCGATCCTCGGATTGAGTATCAAGGACGACGACCGGCTTTCCCTCGTCGATAATGCGTTCGGCAAAAGAGTCTTTGCGGGGAAATTCACGGAGCTTGCCGCCCCATATCGATTTGGCCCAGACGCGGGTTTCATCGACAAAGTCGAGGGACGCGGATTCGGCGTGCATCTGGAAGGCGGCCATGCGAGTGATGGTGTCGAAGCAGGATTCCGGGGAAGTGTCGAGGAGACAGAGGGAGCGGAGAGCCGACAGGCGCGCGCTTTCCGGCTTGCGGCGCGCGCGGGCTGCCAGATCGCGGTTCTCGTACCTCGGCCTGCCGTTCCCTTTGTGTTCTGACTCTGGCATCGCCACCCCGATAGATTGACAGGCATCGACAGGGAACGTCAGGATTGCTGGCCTGATTTGTTCCTGTCGGGCTGTGCATGCCCTGCCCTTTGTTCCTCTCGTTCCAGTAGTTCATCGGACGGAGTGGTGGAAACTTCAAGCCGAGGCTCTGTTTCCGGCGCAAGTTGCGATTTATCCGAGAAGCGTGGTGGGTTTGCACCAAGTGTGGAGCAGCCAGGATGTTGCAAGGCTGGCTCTGGACTGTGTCGAGGGACGAGCGTTCCTACGTGTGCGTCTGACGAATATACAGCGCGACGGCCACTATGTTTACCATATAGTACATATACATGTTACCTAAAACAGGGGGGTGGTATGTTGTTTTCCTCCTTGCAGACGCCGATCCTCGTTGGAGGGGTGGCGCGCAAGTGGTTGAAAATACGTTGGGGTCATGGTGGTCAGGCTGGGCCGGGGTGGATGGGCGCGTTTTTGGGGCTACGGGGTGAAGTGGGCGCGTCGCAGGCGTGGGTATTTCTCCGCTGGGAGTATTGTGGCAGAAAACTGCCTAATTCCACGCAAGCGGGGAGAGTTATCTGCGGCATCCGGTCGAATCGTGAGTGCGTTGGAGATAAGGACGCCGCCGCAGGAGGCGAGGTCGCCGGAGACTTCAATGCCGGAGCACTGCATCGCGAATTTTGCCATCGTTGCCCCCTTTGAGCGAGGCTGTGACGCGATCCATGAAGGCGGCGATGGCGGGCTTGCCGAGGAGTGGACTGGCGTCCGGGAGCAGGCTGACGCCATCGTCTGCCCAGAGGGCAAGCGTGGCGGCGTTGTCCATGTGGCGGGTGGCGTCGTCCAGCTTCCGGTTGAAGCGGAGGATGGAATCGGGTGGGGTTGTGTGCCGGGATCTGCTGCTTTCGGCTCTCGAGGTGTTGAGAACAAGACAGGCGAGGATCGAGATCGTCGCTGCTGCCCTGGAAAAACTCTTCGAGTGGAGACGCATGTTGCCTTGCTTGCAGGGAAGTATAACGGAATAGAAATTATGAGGGGATTGCAGAAGTTCTCGCAGATGTCGATTTGGGTACAGGCGGATGGATGGGAGGTTGTGCTGCTCTGCGCTACCGTAGAGTCACAATGAAATGAGGTTTCACCTGACGGAGCCGCGCATGGCGCGGCGTCTGCTGCGGCGCGGTGGCGCACTGGAATCGGGCACGACAGGGATGAGCTGTGGCATGATGAGGCGTTCGTACAGCCCGAAGAGATGTTCCACGCGTTCGCGGTCGCTTTGAAACGCGGCACCGCGATAGAGTCTGTCCACGGCGTGGTCCAGCTCGCGATGAGCCTTGGCAAGCTCCGGGGCCATGGCGTCTACATCGTAGAGATCGGCGAGCGAAGAGGCGGGAAAGCGGGCGCGGACGTTGAGGATAGTCTGCGCCAGCGACTCGATACGTGCATTATCGCGTTCGTTCGCCTGTGGCCAGGGGAAGTTGTTGTAGACGATCCCGACAGAATAACGATAGTCGCTCTTGAGTCTGCCGCCGATGTGGCGGAGCCAGGCCATGTGCATGCGCGAGGTAAGGATGGCGAAGTGCCAGAGCGTGGCGTCGAGCAGGACTCGAACGAGATTGCTCGGCACCACAGGCGGCTGGAGCCACGCTATCGGCACATAATCGCGATTCTCGGAGGTTGTCTCCGGAATGACGAGAAACGGTCTGTCCGGGATGACGGTGACATGGAATCGGGTTGGAGTGAGTGCAAGTTGTCTTGTTCCGGCGCTTTTGCTTTTTTGGCGGAATGCGCGCACAGCAGCGATGCGTTCGCGGAGTCTGCGCGAGTCGCGCACAGTTGTTGGGTTGGCATGCTCGAGCACTAAAATCCAACGCTGTACCCCGTACAAGAACTCTGTAGCGCCGACAAATGGGCGCAGAAACTGCGCAGCTTCCGGCTCCTCGCGGATGAGTTCGGCCCGCTGATCCGCGTCGAAGATGTAGTTGCCGTCGTCAATCGGTTTTGAGCCGATCACGAGTTGCGGGATGTTGCACAGTGGCCTGTTTTGTTCCTCGATGACCAGGTGTCTGTCGGTTAGGTTTGAGGCGTCGAAGAGGTACGGGGTGAGCGAGGCATGAGCACTTTCCACCGGGTCGGCGTCGAGCCTGTCGTAGCTGAAGAGGCGCTTGGTGGCTGGCTCGAGAGCGCGGCGCACGAGGCCGAGGATGACGACATGGACGTGGGCCATGCCCCGGGCATCGCTGCCCCACGCGAAGGTTCGGTGAGCAAAGGCGATCTCGAGTCCGTAGCGCTCAAACAACAGCGGCCAAAGCTGGGCAACCTGCTCGCCCTGGGTGATGGAGTTGGTGGCGACAAAGGCGATGCTGGTGTTGGAGGCGCTAGCGTATCGGGCGGCGGTGAGAAACCATGCGGTAACGTAGTCCAGTGTGCCGCCGCTGCCGCCGAGGTTGGCGATGCGGCGCACCTGAGCGCGCTGAGTGTCGGACTGATATTTGGCACCGATAAACGGTGGGTTGCCGAAGAGATAAGAGCACTGGGAAGCGGACAGGACGGTCTCCCAATCCATCTCCAGCGCATCGCAGTTATGGATGTGCGGGGCAGCCCGGAGTGGGATGCGCAGATAGCTGTTGCCGAACTCGAGCGAGAGCCGATTGTTCATGATGTGGTCCATCATCCACATGGCGGTTTCAGCGATTCTGGCGGCGAATTCTCCAATCTCGATGCCGTAGAACTGATCGACGTTGATTCTGGAGAGGGTGGCAACATCGATTTTCTTAAAGCCAAGCTGGAGGTCTTCCCGGAATATCTCGCGGAGGAGATCGATTTCAAGCAGGCGGAGTTCCCGGTAAGCAATGATGAGAAAGTTTCCACAGCCGCAGGCAGGGTCAAAGAAGCGCAGGCTGGCGAGCTTGTCATGGAAGGCGATGAACGCATTTTTGCGTCCGCTGTCGCGCCGCTGACAAAGTTGCTCGAACTCTGCTTTCAACTCGTCGAGAAACAGCGGCTGGATGACCTTGAGGATGTTTTTCTCGGTGGTGTAGTGCGCTCCAGCCTTTCGTCTTTCGTCCTTTTGCATGACGGACTGGAAAAGCGAGCCGAAGATGGCCGGTGAGATGGCGTCCCATTTGAAGCCGGAGACTTCGAGCAGGAGCTCGCGCATGATGCCGTTGAAGGCAGGAACGCGCAGACGCTCAGTGAAGAGCTGGCCGTTGACATAGGGAAACTGCTGGAGATCGGTATCGAGGGTCGTCTGTCGCTTTTCGTCCGGGGTGTTGAGGACTTCAAAAAGCTGCATGAGCCACGGGCCTACATCGCTTCCATCCTGTTGCGTTCGCTGCTGAATCAGGTCGTGAAAGATTCCGCGTGGCTCGAAGATGCCAGTATCGTCCGCGAAGAGGCAGAAGACGATGCGGACCAGGAGGCGCTCGAGATCGTGCCCATCATAGCCTGATGCCTTGAGCGCATCATGAAGGCTGCCCATCTTCTCAGAGGCATGGATGTTGACAGGATCCTGATCGCGGAAGGTTCGCTTCTGAACGCCAAGGATGAAGGCAAATGCTTCAATGCGCTTTGGAAGTTCGTGTAGCCGGAAGCTAACTGGCGGCGCGTCTTCCTCCAGGTCGTACAACTCGAAGTTTTGAAAATCGCTCAGGAGAATATAGCGGGGCAGTTCCTGATCTTTGAGTCCGGGAAAGTATTCCAGTGCCTGTTCGCGAGCCTTTACGAGACTGCGCCCGGCGCTTTTCTGTTCGACGAGAAGGACGCCTTTCCAGAAGAGGTCGATGAAGCCACGCTGGTTTCCCAGCTTGCGTACCGGCTCCTCGAAGCTGGCGACGCGGCGACGTGTGACGCCAAAGACGTCAAAGAATTCGTTGTAAAAGGTCTGTGTTTCGCCACGTTCATAGTGGGCGTCTCGCCAGCTCATCGCGAAGGCTGAGGCTCGGGTGCGTATTTCGTTCCAACTGAGATGCATTGACCGAAGCGCCTCCAACTATGGATCGGAAATTTCAGTGTATCTGCGGAAAGGGAAAGCAGATGTCAAATATTCCCCGACCGACTCATCCAAGGCACGGGAATATCCAGTGAAGGATATTACGGGCAAAGCAAGATTGCCGGCTTGAGCTGGCGAAAATGAGGTGTGCGCGGGGTCACGGGTGTGGGGGCAATGGCCGTTAAGATAGAGGCATGAGTTCTTTGATTGGGGATGGGGAGTTGCCGCTGGAGATGACGGGCGGGAGCCGTTTTGTGCGGGCTTGTCTGCGACGTCCTGTGGACAGGCCGCCGGTGTGGTTTCTGCGCCAGGCGGGGCGGTATATGGCGGAGTATCGCGAGGTGCGGCGGCACCATACGCTGGTGGAGATATGCAAGAGGCCGGAGCTGGCCGCCGAGGTGACGATTACTGCGGCGGAGAAGCTGGAGGTGGACGCGGCGATCATCTTTGCCGATCTGCTGCTGCCGCTGGAGCCGATGGGGCTGGACTTCGAGTTTGTGGCGGGCGACGGGCCGGTGGTGCACCATCCGCTGCGCACGGTGGAAGACATTGACCGGCTGCGGACGGATCGTGCTGGCGCGCTGGAATACGTGGCCGAGGCGATTGCCAAAGTGGCCGGGCACTTTGGCGACCGGATGGGGATGATCGGCTTCTGTGGCGCGCCGTATACGCTGGCCAGCTACATGATCGAGGGCGGCGGCTCGCGGAATTATATTTTTACCAAACAGATGATGTACGGGGAGACGTCGGCGTGGCAGCGGCTGCTGGACAAGCTGGTGGTGGTGTTGACGGCCTACTGCAAGCAGCAGGTGGACGCGGGCGCGGATGTGATTCAGATCTTCGATAGCTGGGCGGGATCGCTGGGCGTGGCGGATTACTGCGAGTATGTGTTGCCGGTGACAAAGCGGCTGGTGCGCGCGGTGCAGGAGATGGGCGTGCCGGTGATCTACTTTGGCGTGGATACGGCGAGCCTGTTGCCGTGGATGCGGCAGACGGGCGCGGACGTGATCGGGCTGGACTGGCGTGTGGAGCTGGACGCGGCGTGGCGTGGCATGGACTATGGGTGCGCGGTGCAGGGGAATCTGGACCCGATCACGCTGTTTGCGCCGGAGCCGGTGCTGGAGCGGCGCGTGAAGGAGATTCTGGCCGAGGCGGACGGACGCGCGGGCCACATCTTCAACCTGGGGCATGGCATTGTGCCGGGAACGCCGGTGGAAAATGTGCAGGCGGTGGTGCGGATGGTGAAGGCGATGGGGCCTAAGTTTGCCGCGCGCAAAGCGGAGGCAAAGCATGAGTAAACGCGCAGTGCTGCTGCTGGCGCACGGGACGCCGAATACGGTCGATGAGATTCCCGAGTATCTGCGCAACGTGGTGAGCGGACGAGCGATGCCGCAGCATGTGATCGAGGAGATACAGCATCGGTATTCGCTGATCGGCGAGCCGAAGGGGCACAGCCCGCTGACCGACCTGACGCTGGAGCAGGGTGCGCTGCTGGCCAGTGCGCTGGGCGAGCCGGTGTATGTGGGGATGCGCAACTGGCGGCCGTACATTGCCGACGTGGTGAAAGAGATGCGCGCGGACGGGGTGACGGAGGTTGCGGCGATCTGCCTGGCTCCTCAGAATTCGCGGACCTCGGTGGGGCTGTATCGGCGAGCCGCGCTGGCTGAGGCTGCGGGGATGCGTGTGGACTTTACCGAAGGCTGGGCCGAGGAGCCGCTGCTGGCCGATGCCTTTGCCGAGCGGCTGCGACCGGCGATTGCGCGGGCGAATGCCGAGACGGGCGAGCGCGTCCAGGTTCTGTTCACGGCGCATAGTGTGCCGTGCCGGACGGTACAGGCTCCGGCGGTGTCAGAGGGGCAGCCGATCCTGTGGCCGACGCTGAAGCAGGATGCGGAGGGCGCGCCGAATGTGGACCCGTATGCGGTGGAAGCGAAGCGAACGGCAGCGCTGGTGGCGGAGCGAGTGCCCGAGGCGGCGGGGTGGTGCTTCGCCTTTCAAAGCCAGGGAGCCAGCGGCGGCCCGTGGATTGGCCCTTCGGTCGAGGCCACGCTGGACGCCCTGGCAGCGGGCGGCGCGAAGGCTGTGGTGGTGCAGCCGGTAGGATTTCTCTGCGACCACGTGGAGATTCTCTACGACATCGACATTGCGTTTCGCGAGTATGCGGCGAACCTTGGCATGCGGCTCACGCGAGCCGAGTCGTTGAATGGGTCGCCGATCCTGACCGAAGCGCTGGGGAAGCTGGCGCGGGCGGGCTTTGCGCGGCTGGCTTGAGCGGGAAGAGGATTTGCAACGAAGAAATGATGGTCGGGACGGGCAGATTTGAACTGCCGACCCCTCGCACCCCAAGCGAGTGCTCTACCAGGCTGAGCCACGTCCCGACACGGTTGCGCTGGCCGGGTGGGCCAGCGTTGGGGTTGACTTGAGTTTACACGAAACGGCGGTTGGGGTGTCGCGGACCGAGACTCGCGGGGGCTGTCCCGATGGCGGTCGCGGTGGCTGTCGGAGGCGGGCCAGCCGGGAGTGCGCGGGCTGGCCTGCAGAGATTTTTCGTCAGTGGGAGGGCGGGACGTATTCGGCGGGCAGGGCTGCACCGTCGCCGAAGAAGAACTCTTCCATCTGTTCGACGAGGAAGGTCTGCGCCTGAGGGGTCCAGGGTTGGAGGCGGTATTCGTTGAGCAGCATCTTCTGGCGCTCGACCCACTCGGCCCATGCCTGGCGGGAGACGTTTTTGTAGATTTTCTGGCCGAACTCGGAGTCGAAGGGCGGCTCGTCGAGACCCTCCATCTCCTTTTTGTTGCGCGTGCAAAAGACCCTATGTTCCATGGTTGAGGCTCCTCACTTCATTGTATGGGATTGCGAGCGGGGCGAGCGAGGCTGAAAAGACTGGCCTACACTGGAGGTTATGTCGACGACGGTTCGTTCTCATGCGAAAATCAATCTCGGCCTGGGGCTGGGCGGGCCGCGCGCGGACGGATTCCATGGTCTGGTGACGCTCTACCAGACGCTCGCGGCGCACGATCTGGTGACGGTATCGGCGCGGCGGCTGGCGGGTCAGGCGACCACGATACGGCTCACCTCGAATGACGGGCGAGTGCCGACCGACGAGCGGAATACGGCGTGGAAGATGGTTGCGCTGGCGCTCGGGTCGCTGGGCATCGCGGCCGAGGTAGCGATTCACATCGAGAAACGGCTGCCGGTGCAGGGCGGGTTGGGAGCTGGGTCGGCGAACGCGGTGGCGGCGCTGGTGGGCCTGGAAGCCGAGCTTGCCCTGGAGGCCATGCCGGGCTGGTCGGCGGAGCGGCTGCGTCTGGCCGAGCGGGTGGGGTCGGATGTTCCGTTGTTTCTGGTGGGCGGGACGGTGCTGGGGCTGGATCGGGGTCAGCGGGTGATGCCGGCGGAGGAGATCGAGCCGACCTGGTGTGCGGTGGCGACGCCGGAGATTGGCGTTTCGACGCCGCAGGCGTTTCGTGACTGGGATGCGCTTTGCGCGGACGAGCTTCGCGCGGGCGAAAGTCGCACGTGCGAAACTCGGGCGGCGGCTCGGGAAACGACTCAAGAATTGACCGAAGCGGCGGGCGAGGATAGACTTGAACAGTTGAGTCGTGTTCTGGCCAGCGCTCTTTCGGGGGCGGCTTCCTTTGCGGGGTTGGATTCGCAGGAAGCAAGCGGGTGGACAGGCTCCTCCGGTGTCTTTGCCGTGGGCGAAGACCTGGCCGGACCAAAGGTGTCCGCGCTTGTCCGCACCGGGATTGGAAACGACTTTGAACGGGTCGTTTTTCCGCAATATCCCTTCCTGAGCGAGATCAAGCACGTACTTTTGTTCCCCGGTCAACCGGAGGCGGCTGTTTACGCGTCGCTGTCGGGGTCCGGTTCTTCGCTTTTTGGTCTTTACCGAGGCCAGAGAGACGCAGAAGCGGCCCGGGAGCGGTTGCGGGCGGCGGGGGTTGCGGGCTTTGTGACGCGCACCTTGCCGCGCCGGGATTACTGGCGGGAAATGCTTCAGAAATAAGCCAGTTGACAGTCGCGGGGGAGCGTGAAAGACTCGCCAGCGGTTGTCGAGCGAAGTTGGGCGATCGACTAACGGTAGGTCAAGTGCCTTTGACGCACTTTGTCCAGGTTCGAATCCTGGTCGCCCAGCCAGACCGCGCCCGAGCGAGCTGAACGGGACTGGAAACCGAGCACGAAACCGATGCCAACCAGCATGGGAGGAGATGCAAGTGATGAATGTGGACGAACAGGGAATAGCGGGGCAGGGAATAGCGGGGCAGGCAGTGGTCGAGGAAGCAGCGGACGGCGGCCAAAGGATGAAGGAAGTGAAGCTGGCCTCGGAGCGGAAGCGCAGCCGCGGACTGGGCGAAGACAAGAGCTTCAAGCTGTTCTCGGGGACGGCAAATCGCGCGCTGGCGGACGAGATTGCCGGGTTTGTCGGCGTGAAGGTGGGGGAAAGCAAGCTGCAGCGGTTTGCTGACGGCGAGGTTTACTTTCAACTGCTCGAGAATGTCCGGGGGACGGATGTATTTCTGGTTCAGCCGACATGTTTTCCGGTGGACCAGCATTTGCTGGAGTTGCTGATCATGATTGACGCGTTGAAGCGGGCGTCGGCGGCGCGGATTACGGCGGTGGTTCCGTATTACGGATACGCACGGCAGGACAGAAAAGACCGTCCGAGGGTGGCGATCAGCGCGAAGTTGATTGCGGATCTGTTGACGACGGCGGGAGCGAATCGGGCGCTGTTTGTGGATTTGCATGCGGCGCAGATTCAGGGATTTTTCAATATTCCGGTGGACCATCTGTTTGCCAGCCCGGTGCTGGTGAGTTACTTCCGGGAGTTGAACCTGCCCAATCTGACGGTGGTTTCGCCGGATGCGGGGGGCGTGGAGCGAGCCAGGTTTTTTGCGACGAAGATGGGCGCGCCGTTGGCGATTGTGGACAAGCGGCGGACGGATATGAATGTGGCGGAAGTGATGAACGTGATTGGCGATGTTCGCGGGCGGACGTGCCTGGTGATCGACGACATGGTGGATACGGCGGGGACGCTGGTGAAGACGGTGGATGCTCTGCTGGCCAATGGTGCGACGGCGGTATATGCCTGCGCAAGCCACGCTGTGTTGTCCGGGCCAGCGATTGATCGGATCGCCAACTCGCGCCTGGAGCAGTTGGTGGTGACGAATACGATCCCTCTGCGGGAAGCGGCGCAGAAGGTGGGGAAGATCAAGGTGCTTTCGATAGCGGGCCTGCTGGGCGCGGCGATCGAGAGCATTCACATGGAGACCAGCGTCAGTACGCTGTTTAGCTGAGCGGGTCTGCCGGATGCGATTGAGGGCGGCGAAGAGAAGGCTCTTCGCTGCGAACAAAGTGACCTCGGCGAAGGGAAGCATCTTCGCCGCGAGCAAAGGGAGCGCAACCTGATCCGCGGGGAATTTACCGAGCGGACGCAGCGCGTGCCCGATCCAGAAAAGAGACGAGCGAAATGGCAGAAGTGGTGATAGCAAAGCCCCGCGTGGGGAAGTTCAACAAGAATGCTGCGCGTCGTGTGCGTGTGGCGGGCAAGATTCCGGCGGTGGTGTATGGCGCCGGTCACGAGTCGGTAGCGGTCGAAGTGGACCCGAAGCAGATTCTGCGGATACTGCACTCGGAGAGCGGCCACAACACGATCTTCGATGTTGAGATTGCCGGTCAGGGCGCAGTGAAGGCGATGATTGTCGATTGGCAGTATGAGCCGATTCGCGATTCGCTGCTGCACATCGACCTGAAGCGGATTGCGCTGGACAAGACGATGCGCGTGAGCGTTCGAGTGAAGCTGATTGGCGTTCCGGTGGGCGTGAAAAGCTCTGGCGGGATACTGGACCAGGTGTTGCGCGAGGTGGGGATCGAGTGTCTTCCGGGCGCGATTCCTGGGCACATCGATGTGGACGTGACGGAGCTGGGGCTGCATGGAGTGCTTCGCGTTTCGGATCTGCCGCACACGGAAGGGATCAAGTTCCTGTCTGCGGAGGACGCGACGGTGGCGCACGTGGTCTCGATCCGCGCGGAAGCGGAGCCAGTGGCGGCAGTGGCGCCAGCGGCTGCGGAGCCTGAGGTAGCCAAGAAAGGCAAGCCAGCGCCCGAGGCCAAGAAGTAAGCGGGGAGGGTCCAGTGTCGGAAGCGAGCGAGCGGGCCGTCTCCAGTGTTGGGGAGAAATCTCAGGAGGCGGGACCGCTGGTGGTGGTGGGGCTGGGCAATCCCGGAATCGAGTACGTTTGGACGCCGCATAACGCGGGATATATGGCCATCGACCGCATCGCCAGTCAACAGGGCATAGCGGTCCAGAACAGGCGAGGCAAGGCATTGACCGGCGCGACGCGAATCGCGGGGCGCGAGGTGATCCTGGCCAAGCCGGAGACCTTCATGAATCTGAGCGGGCTTTCGGTATCCGCTCTGATCCGGGAGTTTTCCAGTCGCGAGGGCGAGCGGCCAGCTTTGTTGGTGATCTACGACGAGTTGGACCTGGCGCTGGGCGCGATGAAGATCAAGGAGCGGGGATCAGCGGCGGGCCACAACGGGGCGCGCAGCATCACCGGCTCGCTGGGCACGGAGGAATGGCTGCGGATACGCATCGGAGTGGGGCAGGTTGTGCCCGGCGAAGCGGCTGGGGCCGGACGGGTAGACCGCCGCGGCGGCAGGGATTATCTGCTGACGCCGATGCGGAAGTCGGAGTTGGCGGTTCTGGACGAGGTTCTGGACCGGGTTGCGCAGGCAGTCCGGCAGATTGTCGAGTCGGGTCCGGCGGCGGCGATGAACGAGTGGAACCGCAGGGCGTGAGGTTGGCGCTGCGGGGGAACGGAACGAATGTCAGGGAATGCGAAGCCGAGCGAACCGGTTCGGACGCACTCCGGGTATGAATGGAAAGCAGTCAGGAACAGCAGCAGGGAACGGTTGTAAAAATCCGCCAAGGTCAGAGCGAGTGTGGACCGGCGGAGTGGCTGATCACGAAAGTTTCAGCAGAAAGAGTTAAAGATGGAACGTGTGTATGAAGTAATGTTCATCGTTCGGCCGGATGTGGTCGATGAGGAATTGGACAAGCTGGTTGCCGGATTTGAAACCTCGGTGACCACGGGCGGCGGCGTGGTGAAGGCCAGCGAGCGGATGGGTCGTCGCAAGCTGGCCTACACGGTGCGCAAGTTCAACGACGGCATCTATGTGCTGTTGACCATTGAGGCCAACGGCGCAGTGGTGGCGGAGCTGGAGCGTCGTCTGCGAGTGACCGAGCCGGTGATCAAGTTCATCACGGTGCGGATCGATGAGGAAGAGAAGCGCATCGCGAAGATCAAGGCGATCCGCAACAGCCGTCGCAAGCTGAGCGCCGAGCCGCAGCAGCACGCTCCCGCGCCTGTAGCGCCAGTCGTGGCAGTTGCCGCCGAAGAAGCGATCAGCGCCTAGGCTGTCTGGCGGATGGCGCGAGATGTCAGGCGCCACGCGAGGCTGTTGCGATTTGCTCAGGGCGGCAGGGAACTGTTGCCGAGAGCCATCACCATCCCTCCGGAGGGTCCGAGGGATGCAACGGGAAAAGAAGAGGAACGAGCTATGTCAGAAGAAGTACAGGTAAAAGCGCCGGAAAGCCCGGCATCGGGAGCGCCATCTGGCGGTGGACGTCCTGCGGGTCGCCCTGCGGGCGGACCTGGGGGTCGGGGAAAGTTTTTCCGTCGCAAGAAGGTGTGCAAGTTCTGCACGGAGAAGATTGACTCGGTTCCGTATCGGGATGTGCGTCTGTTGCAGGGCTTTGTTGCCGAGCGGGGCAAGATCGTTCCCCGTCGTTTGACGGGGGTCTGCACCACGCACCAGCGCAAGTTGACGCGAGCCATCAAGCAGGCGCGGAACATCGCCCTGTTGCCTTTTGCGGCGCGCCACTAGAGATTGCCGCTGGTTGTCGAATGACGGGATGGATTCGGTTTACGGGCGTTCATCACCCCGTAATCGGAGTCACGCAGGCTATAGGCAGACCAGCGGGTGAGGGTACTATAATCGCTCGCGGCGCAACCTCCTGCCGGTTGGCGTGTCTAACGGGAAGTACGGACACGACGGCCTGCCGGAGAAATCAGGCGTCGCTGGAACACTGGAGAGTTTCCAATGGAAGTTATTCTGAAGGAAGACGTAGCCAATCTGGGCCACCGCGGAGACGTGGTAAAGGTTGCAGAGGGCTACGGTCGAAATTTCCTGCTGCCGCGCAAGCTGGCGCTGCAGGCCACCGCATCGAACAAGTCAATCATCGAGCAGATGAAGGCAGCCGCAGCGCGTCGCTCGGCCTCGGAAAAGGCTGTGGCCGAAGCGCTGGCCAGCCAGCTTGGGCAAGTGGCGCTCAGCTTTACGCGCAAGTCGGGCGAGAACGGCCACCTGTTTGGCTCGGTGACCTCGGCCGACATTGCGCACGAACTGGCAGCCAGGGGCTTCGAGGTGGATCGTCGCAAGATCCAACTGGTCGAGCCGCTGAAGGCAGTCGGGGAGTTCACGGTAGCGATCAAGCTGTATCGTGAAGTCACTGCGCAGGTCAAGGTCGCCGTTGCCGCTGAGCAGAACTCGGACCTGAACGCCGAGCAGGAAGTGGAAGTGAGCGCCTGAGGCGACTCCCTGCTGAAACGGAAGACCAGGCAAACCGGGAAAGACAAAGCCACTCGACATAGCGCAGACTGCGGGCACCCAATGCAGGCGCGCACGGGTGGTTTTGTCTTTCTCGGCCCTTTTTTCAATACAAGGAACGTGCCATGTATCTTTCTGACCATTCCTCGCGTCCTATCGAACAACCGATGCGCCTATTACATGTGATCCGAACGCTGCATCCCGATGCGGGTGGTCCGAGCGAGTCTGTGCGCATGTTTGCACTGGCCCAGCAGAGCGTGGGCAATGTGGTGGAAGTGGCTACGCTCGACGCGCCAGGCAGCGGATCGAATCTGGATGCGCTTCAGCATCGCATGCAGTGCCAGGTGCACGCTCTCGGTCCTGGGGCGGGGACGTACGGCTTTTCTGCGCGGCTGGAGCCCTGGCTGGTGGCCAATCGCCACCGCTTCGACGGCGCAATCGTGGATGGGGTGTGGCAGTACCACGGAGTGGCAGCGCGGCGGGCCTTTGCCGGAAAACTGCCGTATGTGGTCTTCAGCCACGGCATGCTGGACCCCTATTTCATGCGCCGATTTCCGCTCAAGCATTTGAAGAAGCTGGCCTACTGGATGGTGGAAGAACGCCGCAATCTGAACCAGGCGAACGCGGTCTGCATGACCAGCCAGGAAGAGGTGCGGACGGCGGGGGAGGGATTTCCATTCTGCCGCTTCGAACGAGTGCTGGTGCCGTTTGGCTCGGCTGGCCCCGAGGGGGATCCGGCAGCGCAGCGGGAAGCGTTTCTGCGCGCCTGGCCGGAACTGGCGGGGAAGCAGTTTCTCCTGTTTCTTGGGCGGATTCACCCCAAGAAAGGCTGCGACCTGCTGATCGAGGCCTTTGCCCGCGCGGCCGCGCCGGAGATGCGCCTGGTAATGGCCGGGCCGGATGAGGTGGGCTGGACTGCGGAGTTGCGTTCGAAGGCCGAGCAGCTCGGGATCGCCGGACGCATCACCTGGACCGGGATGCTGCGCGGCGATGAAAAGTGGGGTTCGTTCTACGCCGCCGAGGCTTTCATTCTGCCTTCGCACCAGGAGAACTTTGGCATCGCCGTGGCTGACGCCATGGCCTGCGGTCTGGTGCCGCTGGTCAGCGACAAGGTGAATATCGCCGCCGAGATTGCCGGGGACGATGCCGGACTGATGGAAACCGATACGGTGGAAGGCACAGCGCGGCTGATCGCCCGCTTCCAGGCTATGAGCGAGGACGAGCGAGGCGAGATGCGCAGGGTCGCCAAAGCCTGCTACCAGCGCCGCTACTCCCTCGCCGACTCGCCCCATGCGGTGAATCGCGCGCTTGGCCTGGAGTAAACAAGCCGCGTCAGGAACCGGCAGTCAAGTCCGGCAATGGGCCTGGCAATACGTGTCGCAATCAGACATCCCAATCCCCCAATCAATAGATATGGAGGGAAATGCTCTGCGCGGCGGCCAGCCCGTCGGCGGCAGCGGCGATGCGGATGGCGCCGCGATATGGCCGGGCGGACGGGTCCACCTGTAGCATCAGCGTCGTCGCGCCCACGCCGCCTGAAAGTGTGAGTGGATCGCTGGTCCAGGAGGCTGTGACACCGCTGGGCAGCCCGAAAACCGTTAGCCGAACCGGATCGAGGAGCGGTGCCTGGGAGGTGATCTGAACAGGAACCTGAGCTGCGCTGCCGGGCACACATTGCAGCGAGGTGTCGGCGGCGGGAAGGGTGATTGCGAGCGAATTTGCGGGGTGGACGGCGAGCGCCACGGGCTGCATGGCGTAATAGTCCGCTCCCGAGACGGCGTCAGTGACCGAAGACAACAGCAGCAATCGGAAGTTGCCCGGCTGGGCGGTGGGGTTTGCCGCGAGCGCGAGCGTGGCCTGCGGCTGGCCAGCCGCGTCGAGGGTGACCGCGCCCCAGTTGGCCGTGACGCCCGCGGGCAGGCCGCGGACGCTCAGGTGAATGTCGGAGAGATTGGCGGCGAGCGCAATCGAGCCAAGCAGCCGGAGGGTGGCCGTGAGGTTCAGCGCGCCGCCCGTGGCGGAATTGGTGGTCAGGCTGGCGGTGTTGGTGCTGAGCGCGAGTTGGATGGACGCGGGTTGAATGACCGCCAGGGTGGCGGGGAAGCTGGCTTCGAGTCCGTCGCCAAAGACCACGAGCGTAAGCGGGATGGGCGAGGCGGTGAGGGGCGCGGTCGGGATGGCCTGAAGCGTGAGCGTGAGCGGAGTGGATGCAGCAGCGGAGGAGGCTGGAAGTTCAAAGCGTGTCGTGCTCCAGGTGGCGACGACGCCAGCGGGCAGGCCGGAGACGCCGACGGTCATCAGCCCGGAGACGTTTTTGGCGGTGTGGACGATGACTGGAATGACCGTCGAGGCACCGGCGACAAGGGAAAATGCGCTGGATGGCGCAGAGAGGCTGAGCGAGGCGGAAGCAGGCGTGGCTACGGTGAGAGTGGGCGTGGCGATGGCCTGGAGATTGTCGCCGCTGGCGAGGATGCGCAGGGGAGCATTGCTGACAACCGGCGCGCTGGTGGCGGCGGAGAGCGTCAGAGTGACGGCGCTCGAGGCCGCCGTGTTGGCGGGTGGGGTGATGGTCGATTGGCTCCAGGTGGCGATCACGCCGCCGGGGAGTCCGGTGACGCTCAGCGTGACCGGGCCGGAGTAGACGCCGCCGGTCGCGATGGTGAGGACGACCGAGGTCGATCCGCCCTGGAGCACGGTGAGCGCACTGGCCGAGGCGGTGAGGCTGAGCGCGGGCGCGGGCTGGAGGGTGAGCGCGACGGAGACAGTCTGTTTGGCGCTGCCGCCGACCCCGACGATGGTGATCGAGCCTGTTCCCGACGCGGAGTTTGTACTCGCTGTTACCGTCACCGTCGCGCTCTGGCCCGGCGTGATGGTTGCGGGCTGAAAGCTGAGCGTAATGCCGGCTGGTGCTGTGCCCGAAAGCGCGATGGGTCCGGTGTAACCGCTGGTCGAGCCGGCGGCGATGGTGAAGGTTGCGCTGCGCCCGGCGACCAGCGTGAGCGCCGAGACGGAGGGCTTGAGGGTGAAGGATTCGGGAATGCCCGCCGGGTTGAAGACCCAATTATCGACCAGCTCGAGGGCATCGACGGAGCCAAGCCCGGTGGCGAGGTTATAGAGTGTGCCCGAGGCGGAGTAGCCATTGACGCCGGGGACGGAGTTATTGCCGCCAAGCGTGGTGTGAAAGGGATCGATGGGAGCGGTGAGCATGGCGTAGAGGCCGGGATTGGCCGATCCCTGACCGATCCCGTTCTGCCGCTCGGTAACGAGGGCCAGGATGGCGGCAAAGGTGGGCGACGCGGCTGAGGTGCCGGAGAAGACGTACCAGGAGGCGTTGAGGCAGGCCAGATAGCCGTCATGCTCGGCGGCGGTCAGGGCCACGTCGGGCACAGCGCGCATGCCGTTGCTGTTCGCTCCGGGAACGCCCACCTGCCACGGCGGCTGAGGGTAGACCGTGCTGACGCCGCCGCCCGAGGCCCAAAGCTGGGAGCCGCCGTTGGTGCCGCTTTCGTTCCAGACAACCTCGGGAATGTAGCCGAGGGCCGAGGAGTTGCCCGGCCCGTCGGTGGGGTTCCAGTAGGTGTTGTCGCCCTCGTTGAACTCGGTGCCGCCGACACAGGTGGCCCAGGGTGAGCTGCACATTCCGTTGACCGCCTGGCCGCCGCCGGAGCTGGCACTGCCCGCGCTGCAACCTGCCGCTCCGGAGTCACCCGCCGCGACAAAAGCGCTGATGCCTTCGCTGGCCGCCTGCATCCAGAGAGAGTTGTAGAAGGCCAGCTCCGTCGCGCCCATCTGGGACTCGCAGGTGGCGAAGCTGGTGCTCATGACCAGGGAGGTGAGGTTGTTGACAACGTAGGCTGCGGCCAGATCGACCCCGTCGGTGGCGGAGGTGGAGGCTGCGGCCACATAGTTGACCGTGGCCGCGGGCGCGACCGCGCCGGACCACTCGATGTCCAGCGTGGCCTCGTCCTGGTCGCCGGGCACCAGGCCCGGATCCGGTCCGTCGAGGATGACGGTGGGCGCGGGGCCGCCGGGGAGATTGGCATAGCCGCGAAACTCGGCAACGTCAGCGGGCACGATGTTGCTGCGCCCGACGATGGCGATGGATGCGCCCGCGCCGCTGATCCCGGCGCTGTAGAGCGGGTTCAGGTCGTAGATGGTGGCGAAGTCGGCGGGAAAGAGGTAGTGCGTTGTGCCCTGGGTGTAGAGAGGATGAAGACGCGGCGGAGGCAGTGGACTGGCGCGCCCGGTGTTCCCGCTGCCCGCCGCGGGAGGGCCGCCGAGGGGAATCTCGCGGGCGATCTGGGACTGGCGCGGCAGGTCGTGGAGCGAGAGAATGCCCTCGACGACGCCCGAGAGCGCGCGGGGAATCTGCGGGTCCTGAGAGTTGGCGAGGTGTACCTGGCCTCCGACGGTGTAGCGATGCACCTGGACGTGAAAAGCCTCCTCGACCGCGCCCTCGGTACCGGAGAAGACGATCATCCGTCGGCCGGACGGGACTGGCTCGACCTGAAACCCGTGGCTGGCGAGCCAGCCGGTGACGCGGGCCAGTTGCTGGTCAGGGACGCCGAAACGCCGTCCAAACTCGACCGGGCTTAGCCAGTGATGAAAGAGCTGCGATGCGGGCTGGTGCTGGGCCTGGAGCAGGAGTTCGAGCGCGCGCTCGCGGTGAGGGTCGATCTTCAACTGGAGCACGATGCGATTGAGCCGCATCTCGGGCGCGATGGGGCCGAGATCGAACTGCGGCGCGGCCCAGCGCGGCGTGTTGCCGTAGAGCGTTACTGCGTCGCTCTCGTCAACCGGCTCCGGCGAGCGTGTTGCGCTCAGCGCGAGGGCCGGCCACAGCAGCACCAGGAGGAACGCTGCCGCCGAATGAATTTTTCGTCCGGGTGAGATCGACGCCACGGGATCATCCTCGAGGATCGCTTATCGCTGGCCGCTTGAAACCATGGTCATGTCTCCTATGGTGTGCGTTCTGGAGCGGCTTTGGAGGAACTTTCAGCCCGTGGAATGAGCCTGCGGTTGGGAAAGGGAATCCCTGCCGAGATCGGTGTCAAAAGTGGAATGGGACGGGATGGCTCCGGGCGCTCTGACCCAGCCGCGTCGCGGGGCGGGCGGCGAGGCGGGCGGCGAGGCGGGAAGCTATGATGGGTGAGTATGTTTCGCATCGGGACGGGTGCCGTGTTGTTCGGCAGGGTTGGCAATCAGGGTTTGCAATCAGGGTTTGCAATGGAGACAGGAAAGGGTGCAATGACAGAGAGTTTGCATGGGGTGACGGGTTCTGGAGCGCCGGTGGTGACTATCGCCGAGATCGGACGGCACGAGGGCGAGACGGTGGTGCTGCAGGGCTGGCTCTACAACCTGCGCGAGAGCGGCAAGCTGCTGTTTCCCATCTTTCGCGACGGCACGGGAACGATTCAAGGCGTGGCCCACAAGGCGGGCGTGGCGCCGGAGGTCTTCGACGCGCTCAAGAGCCTTACCCAGGAATCAAGCGTGGTGGTTACCGGCAAGGTGCGCACGGACAAGCGCGCCCAGGGCGGTTATGAACTCGATGTCGAGCAGGTGAGCGTGGTGCAGCGCATCGACGAGGCCGCCCCGTATCCGATCACGCCCAAGGAGCACGGCGTCGAGTTTCTGATGGAGCATCGTCACCTGTGGGTTCGCTCGCTGCGCCAGGCGGCGATCCTGCGCATCCGCGCCGAGATCATGCGCGCCGCGCAGGAGTACTTTGACTCGAATGGTTTTGTGCGCACCGATCCGCCTATTCTGACCCCCGCAGCCTGCGAAGGCACCTCGACTCTTTTCCCTGTCGATTACTTTGGCGACGAAGCGTTTCTCACCCAGAGCGGCCAGCTTTATATCGAGGCGACGGCGCTGGCTCTGGGCAAGGTGTACAGCTTCGGGCCAACTTTCCGCGCGGAAAAATCGAAGACGCGACGCCACCTGACCGAGTTCTGGATGATCGAGCCGGAGGTGGCGTACTGCGACCTGGACGGGCTGCTCGAACTGGCGGAAAACTTTCTCGCGCACATTGTGCAGAGTGTGGTTCGCCGCCGCGCCGCCGATCTTGAGACGATAGGCCGCGACATCAGCAAGCTGCGCGTGATCGAAGCGCCGTTTCCCCGCTTGAGCTACGACCGCGCGGTCGAGATGTTGAACCAGGCGTATCGCGACGGGCACCTGGAAAACGCCTTCGAGTACGGCAACGATTTTGGCTCGCCGGATGAGACCTGGCTGAGCAGCCAGTTTGACCGCCCGGTGATGGTGCATCGCTACCCGGCGGACGTGAAGGCGTTTTATATGCAGCCGGACCCGGACAATCCCAGGTACGCGCTCTGCGTGGACGTGCTTGCGCCGGAGGGCTATGGCGAGATTATCGGCGGCTCGCAGCGCGTGGACAGCTACGAGCTGCTGAAGAGCCGGATCGAAGCGCATAAACTGCCGCTCGAAGCCTTTGAGTGGTATCTGGATCTGCGCCGCTACGGCTCGGTGCCTCACTCGGGCTTCGGGATGGGCATCGAGCGTGTGGTGGCCTGGGTCTGCGGTCTGGAACACGTTCGGGAAACGATCCCGTTTGCGCGCACGCTGAATCGGATTTTCCCGTAAGCCGGCCTTGATTCCAAGGGGATTCGGCTATGCTCGAAGGGTGAACGAACCTATACGGCCGCAATTGAATCGGCGATTTCGCTTTCTCGATACCCTGACCATCGGCTTTGTGGTGGTGTTGCTGGTGTCGAACCTGGTCGGGCCGAAGATCTGCCAGTTCGGCCCGTTGCTGGTCAGCGGTGCGCAGTTGCTGTTTCCCCTCACCTACATCTGGGGCAACGTGTTTACCGAGGTCTACGGCTACGGAGCCGCGCGGCGGGCGATCTGGATGGGCTTCTTTGGAATGGGCCTGCTTGCGGTGATGGGTCAGGTTGCCGTGCTGCTGCCACCGGCGACCGGCTGGCACGATCAACAGGCCTTTGCGCGTGTTTTTGGTCTGGTGCCGCGCTTTGCCGTGGCCAGCCTGGCGGCTTACTGGGCGGGCGAATTCACCAACAGCTACACACTCGCCAGGATGAAGCTCTGGACCGGGGGACGATACCTGTGGACGCGTACCATCAGCTCGACCGTCAGCGGCCAGCTTGTGGATACGGTAGTGGTGATTGTGATCGCCTTCTGGGGTGTCGAGACGCCCGCACATATTCTGGTCATGATTGGCTCAGCCTACGCCTTCAAGGTGGTCTATGAGGTGCTCGCCACGCCGCTCACCTACGCCGTGGTGGGCGCGCTCAAGCGAGCCGAAGGCGTGGATGCCTTCGACAGGGGAACCAATTTCAGTCCATTTGCGTTCAAGGGGTAGGGGCGTTTCCGGGATTGGCGGCCACCTGGAAACCTGTCGGGAAATCCGCCGCAGCAATTTTGCAGCCTTGACGTATCGGCATACATCCAACGTGTAGCCACCAGGGACATTCCGCAGGAGCTTCCTGTCGTGCCGTTGGTTTTTCTGTTCCAGAAGCCTGTTTCTCGGGTTTTCGCATTTTATCTGTTCTGCAAGCGAGGTTTTTTTGATAGTTGAAGATCGTACTTCTTCCCTGCTGATTTCCCATCGGATTCCGTCTTTGCGGATTGGCCTGGCTGGCCTGGCTGTTGTGGTGGGCCTGGTAGGTTTGCTGGGCCTGGCAGGCTTGACCGGTTGCAAGCCCGCGCCCGCGCCCGCACTGGCCGCCGGGGGGATGCAGGCCATGCCCGTGCAGACGCAGGTGGTAGCGCTGGCTCCGGTTGCCCAGAGCAGCGATTACGTGGCCACCATCAAGTCGCGCCGCTCGGTCACCGTGATGCCTCAGGTGAGCGGCAACCTGACAGCCATCGAGGTCCACTCGGGGGATCACGTTCGCTCGGGCCAGGTTCTGATGACCGTCGATCCGGCCAAACAGAAAGCCACCGTCGATGCCCAGGAAGCGACCGAGAAACAGAAGAAGGCGCTCTACGACTACAACACCATCGAGATCGAGCGCCAGCGCAAGCTGTTTGCCGACGGCGTCATCAGCCGCGACGCGCTTGACCAGTCCGAACAGCTTTACCAGAACACGCGCGCCGACTGGCAGTCCGCCATCGCCAGCCGCAAGTCGCTCGAGGAGCAGCTTGCCTACTACACCATTCGCGCGCCGTTTGACGGGGTGGTCGGTGATATTCCGGTCCATCTTGGCGATTATGTGACGACCACCACGTCGCTTACCACGGTGGACGAAAACAAGGACCTCGAAGCCTACATCTACATCCCCACCGCGCGCAGCTCGGAGGTGCGCATGGGCCTGCCGGTGCAGTTGCTGGGCGGCGACGGCCAGGTGATCGAGACGACGTCGATCGATTTCCTCTCGCCCCAGGTGGACAGCCAGCTTCAGGGCATTCTGGCGAAGGCTGCGGTCCAGCCGGGAGATACGCGGCTGCGCTCGGCCCAGATGATCGAAGCGCGGGTCATCTGGAAGACCGCGCCGATGCCGATCATTCCAATTCTCTCAGTGGTGCGCCAGGGCGGCCAGAGCTTTGTCTTCGTCGTGGACACGAGCGGCGGCAATCCTTCGGCGCATCAGGTTTCGATCACCGTCGATCAGACCGTCGGCAACGACTACGCGGTTTCAAGCGGATTGAAGCCAGGCGACCGGATCATCACCTCGCGCACCCAGTTCCTGGCCGACCATATGCCGGTGATGCCCATCGGCTGATTATTGTTCGCGGGAGTACGCGCGGAATCGTTTCGCCTCTTTCAGGAAGGACGCAATCTCTTGTTTGTTGATTTCTTCATTCGCCGCCCGGTCTTCGCCACGGTCTCGGCGCTGCTGATTATTCTGGCGGGCGCGGTGTGTATTCCTACGCTGCCGATCTCGCTGTATCCGCAGCTTGCCCCGCCCGAGGTCATCGTCACCAGCTCCTACGTTGGCGCCGATGCGGAGACGGTCGAGAAGGCTGTCACCATTCCTCTCGAAGAGTCGATCAACGGCGTCGAGGGGATGCACTACATCAGCTCGGCGAGCACCAACTCCGGCGTCAGCGAAATCACGGCCACCTTCCAGACCGGCTACGATCTTTCGATCGCCGCCGTCGATGTGCAGAATCGCGTGGCCAGCGTCAGCGGTCGCCTGCCCTCGGCGGTCAACGCCGCAGGCATCACCATCACCAAGGCCAACAGCAACTTCGTCTTCGGCTCGGGATTCTATACGCGCGACAATCGCTACTCGAACGAGTTCATCTCGAATTACCTCGATGTCTATGTCAAGGACGCGTTAAAGCGCGTACCCGGCGTGGGCGACGTGATGATCTTCGGTGAGCGCAAGTACGCGATGCGCGTCTGGCTCGACCCATCCAAGCTGGCCACGCGCGCGCTCACCGCTGCCGACGTGGTCAGCGCGCTACAGGAGCAGAACGTCGAGGTTCCCGCAGGACAACTTGGTCAGCCGCCCTCCGATCAGAACCAGAGCTTTCAGGTGGCTGTGCGCGTGAAGGGTCGCCTCACCAGCCCTGAGGAGTTCAACAATATCGTTGTCAAAAGCAGCCCTGACGGACTGGTCTATCTGAAGGACGTGGGCCATGCCGAACTGGGCGCAGAGGACTATAGCTCGAATCTGAAATATCAGGGCCAGGAGGCGGTCGGTATCGGCGTCCAGCAGTTGTCCAACGCCAACGCGCTCGATGTCGATCGCCAGGCCAAAGCGGTGCTTCAGAAGCTCTCTGCAACCTTCCCGCCGGGCCTTGAATACGCCATCGCCTTCGACTCGACCACGATTGTCGGCGACTCCATCCACGAGGTACTGGTCACGCTCGCCGAGGCGATTCTCATCGTCATTGTGGTCATCTTTCTCTTCCTGCTCGACTGGCGCGCCACCATCATTCCAGCCGTCACCATTCCGGTTTCACTCATCGGAACATTCATCTTCATCAAGGCCTTCGGCTTCTCGATCAACTCGCTGACGCTGTTCGGCATCACGCTGGCGACGGGTCTCGTGGTCGATGACGCCATCGTGGTGATTGAAAACGTCCAGCGGCACATTTCGCTCGACCACTCCGACCCGCACGAAGCCACTTCGGTGGCCATGGGCGAGGTCACCAGCGCGGTGATTGCAACTTCGCTGGTGCTCATCGCCGTCTTCGTGCCGGTCTCGTTCTTCCCCGGCACCACGGGCATCCTCTATCGCCAGTTTTCGCTCACCATCGCCTTTGCGATTGCCATCTCCGCCTTCAACGCGCTCACGCTTTCGCCCGCGCTCGCGGCTATGTTTCTGCGCGGCGAGGAAGCCAAATATCACCAACTCGACGCGCTGCGCATCCCGCTGCTGGCCCGCGCCTGGAGCGCAGTGGCCCACGCCATTGACAACTTCATCACGTGGATCTCGCGCACGTATGCCGGTTTGATTCATATTGCGCTGCGACTGCGCTACCTGCTGCTGATCGTGTTTTTCGCGGGACTCGCCGCCACCGGTTGGATGTATCTTCACGTGCCCACCGGATTCATTCCACAGGAAGATCAGGGCATGCTGATGGTCATCGTCCAGGCGCCGCCCGGAGCGTCACTCGCCGACACGACATCGATCTCTGATCGCGCCCAGCGTGTGCTCGCCACCGACCCTGATATTGCCGGCGCTTTTGCCGTCTCCGGCTTCTCGCTCGCTGGCAGTTCACCCAACGCGGGCATGATCTTCGCGGCGTTGAAGCCGGCCGACGAGAGGCGCGCCAAAGGTCACTCCGCAGCCGACATCGTTGCCAGCCTTGGCCCGCGTCTTTTCATGGTGCCAGGCGGAACGGTGGCCATGTTCGAGCCGCCCGCCGTGCAGGGCCTCGGCTCTTTCGGCGGATTCCAGTTCATCCTCCAGGACCTCGGCCAGAACACCCTCGCCGATATGGATCGCGTGGCCCACCAGATGATTGGCATGAGCCGGCAGAATCCTGCGCTTGGCGTCACCGGACTCTTCACCAACTTCTCCGCCAGCGACCCGCAACTGCTGGTCAACGTGGATCGCGAAAAGGCCAAGGCGCTTGGTGTCTCCTTCACCCAGATCGCCACCA
>JAJZFR010000077.1 GCA_021805265.1 Acidobacteriota bacterium
CGATGGTGGCGGGTATCGGAATCGAACCGATATGAGATTGCTCTCGGAGGTTTTTGAGACCTCTGCGTCTGCCAGTTCCGCCAACCCGCCAATATGAGGATTGTACCGCAGCGGAAACGAAACTCGATGGTCCGGAGTGGTGCAAATTTGGGTTTTGCGGTGGTTTGCCGCTTCCCGCGCCGAGACACGGTGCCGCCGTTCCAGGCGGGGCGCTGGAGGGGATCCATCCCATGACACAGTCATCGGTGCCGGGATAGCGTCCGGAGGGCGAGCATACTGTGCCGCTTCCTGTCGTCAGTCGGGATGAGCGCCCGAACAGGCGATCTGGAATTCAAACCCGCTCAGCGCGGATGGTCCGAAGATCACCAGGTACTCGCCGTTATCGAGAGGTCTTTCGGGTTGGATTGTGTAAACAGCACTCGAGAGAACCTGATACCTGAGCGGAATCAGTTGCCGTGGGGTGAATCCCGGGTGAAAGCTGAAGGCAGACCGCCCCGAGGTAACCTGAACCACTCTTTCGTTGTGCCTGGTATCCGCTCGCACCAGGTGAACCCGCTGGGCATCCGGCTGGGAAGCGTCCAATGCGGCTGCTATGTGGCTCACATAAAAGAGCGGCATGCGACTGGCCGGGGATTGAATCGCGCTGCCGAATGGAAAGACGCTGACAATGTCGGGCGACATCCAGGGGACAAAGCTGCGCCAGCGGTGAGTCAGAGTCTGGGAAGCTACATAGGCGTGATTCAGTCCGACGAAGCCCGCAGTATCGCCGTAAAAAGCCACGACAATACCACCCCGAGGTGGAGGTATCTGGCCCCAGTCCGCCGCTGAAACCTGCTCCGATTGCATGTTGCAGCTTCTGTCCTGAGCGGGAAGCTGAGGAACAAGATTCACAAGCCCAACAAATAACAGGAAGCCACTGCACCTGCGAACCGTCGAAAGGCAACTTGTCGGCATCTTGAACATTTTGCAGTACCCGCGCCCTTGCAACCTTTGTAACTCATCGCGTATTGGTTCGACAATTGGCGAGAATTGGTTCCGAGGGGATAGGCAAGACTTCCTTTTCGGCTCAATCCATTGTGGTGGCTCAATAGGCTATTCCGCGGTCCTCGCGGATTACATCCAGCCAAAATTGTAGAGTCACATCTTCTCTTCCGGGGACTCCGAGCTGCCAGCGCAATTCCGTGGCGTAACGCTCCTGAAGGATGTCGAGGTCGAAGGGAACAGTTCGCGCCAGAAAGCGCACATCGTCGCGATCCTTCTGGCTATTTCTTTCGAGTTTAGACAGGGCCAGATCGTAGGGATCGAGAGCCATCAGATGGAGGTTGTGGTAGGCACCGGGAAACATCTCGACCTGGCGGTCCTGGTAGCTCTCCGGGATGGCGGCGACTGCCACGCGGTCAAGGTATATGCGGTATTTCTGATGAAGCGGGCCGCCACGAATGCCAAGTTCCATGATGGTCTTAGCGGCAGTGCGCGGCGCAAGCTCGATGACATCGATATCCGCCGTGGGCCGCTCCAATCCGTACAGCAGTGTGACGACGAAGCCGCCGATGCAGTCCAGGCGCACAGTCGTGTCCACCGCCTCGTCAAGTTCCTTGAAGAACGACTTCCACGGTTCCGGCGGTCGGCTAGGCGGCGACATGATCTAGCTGCTCCAGGGTAAGGTCCGTCAATAGATTCCAGTGTTCTGCCAGTTTGGGACGATGCTCGTGGAGCCAGGTCCGCTCGGCGCGTGTCATCGATTCTCTGCAAAGAGTATCTTCCCTTACCAGACGGGAGTGCTCCAACGTGGCGACCCGGGTGGCCAACTCTTGTTCCAATTGGGCGCTTCCATCTCTCTCGGCGGCCTGCCGCGCCAGCGCGACGACAAACCCCAGCCGGTTCTGGCGGTCCCGCAACTTCGCATTCGCAGTCAACCAGTCCCAGTTCAGGTGTGGATAGGCCAGGGGAAGCCATGGCAGCGCCTGGGTGACCCGCGAGTCCAAGTCGTCCGAGTCCAGCGCCTCCATCAGCAACTCCGTTGGATTCAGCCGAGCGGCACCGCGCAGGTAGGCAAAGCCCGGATAGCCCAGAGTCCCCAGCATCGTCTGGAAGAAGTCGGTATCGCGAACGAGCGCCCTGTACTCCGCTAGTGGTAGTGCGGTGGCGGGAACCTCGAACACGCCTACGGCCCGCGATGCGAGTTCGGAGGAAACAGCCCGCTCCCCGCGCTCGACCATCGACAGATAAGCCTGCGTCACGCCGAGCCGAGTTGCTGCCTCGGCCTGTGTCCATGAGGACGCCCTGCGGACGCTTCTGAGATCGGCTCCGGTCATATCTTGTAATATAACATATCTTGTTATACTTGCGCAGACAATGATAACAAGCCATATCCACGACGCGACGTTTGTGTAGCCAGAAAGGCAGGGAGGGTCAGGCGGAGACGAGGTGGAGTCTGGCGGGGAGGGTTCTTGCGTGGGGGCGGAGGTCTTTGGCGCGGTGGGTGATGGCGAGTTTTTCGCGGCTGAGGAGCTTGCGGAGCTGGGTGCGGGCGTGTTCGGACCAGGGTCCGGAGCGGTCGAGGCGAAGATAGTGTGCCCAGTGTTGCAGGGCCAGGCGGCGGAGGCCCTTGCGTTCATAGGCCATGGCCAGGTTGTAGTGGGCGTCGGCGTAGTCTGGCGCGAGGGCGAGGGCGGCGCAGTAGGCCTGGATGGATTGGTCGGAGCGGCGGAGTTCGTCGAGGACGTTGCCGAGGTCAAAGAAGGCGAGGACGTAGTTTGGATCGGCGACGGTAGCGCGGCGGTAGAACTGTTCGGCGAGGAGGTAACGGCTTTCGTGGTAATGAATGGTGCCGAGGTTGATGAGGGCGGCTGTGAAGTTGGGGTCGAGGTCGAGGATGCGGGTGTAGATTTCGAGGGCGGTGATGCGGTCAGCGCGCTCTTCGGCCTGAATGGCTTCGAGAAAGAGCGCCTGGAGGGACTGTTCGCGCAAGGCGAGGGAGCGCGCCGGGGTGGCGATGGCGAGCGGAGCGGACTGCGCCGGCAGAGCGTCGAAATCGAAGAGTAGCTGGCCGAGCACGGGATCGACGACTGCGCCGTCGATGCGGAAGGCGATGCCGCGTCCTGAGGGGACGATCGCGGACTGGCGGAGGGGGTTGGCGATGCCGGAGACGGCGCGCATGGCGTCGAGCGAGCGGCAGATGGAGGCGGGACGAATGCGCTGGCCCTGAAGCTCGCGCAGAAGGCGGAGCTGGCTCAACTCGGCGAAGCCGTAATCGTCGTGGGGGGCGATGAGGCCGAGGCGCTCCCAGTTCTGCAACTGGCGAGCGGTGATTTGGAGCACTCTCAAGACATCCTGTCGGCTATAGCGGGTCACGGTGTGGTGTCCACCTTTCGGCCGGAAGTGCTGTCTCCGCCTCTTGGTGCTGAGGCGATTATGCCGTGATTATGCGTGGATAAAGCGTTGGAAACAATGGTGATTTGAAGAAAATGGTGGATAAGTAGTGCCGAATCTGGTTCGGCGGGGAGATTTTTGTTGAAAAAGGGCTTGATTGTGGCCGGGAGGGCGATGGGTGGGGGATTCGCGCGCCTGCGGGTCACCGTCCGGGCAGGTGTCTTCGATCACGCAGCCCGGAGGATATTCCGAGCGGCCTTTTCAGAGAGGCCTGTCGGTCCAGAGGGTTTTGTCGGCGATGGACCGGACGGGGAAGAGTCGTCCGGCGAGGAGCTGTTCGACGCTGCTGCGGTTGGTGTCCTGGGCGAAGAGCCAGTGACGACGGCCGGTGCCCCAGGAGGAGACGAGCTGGTTGTCGGTGATAAATATCTTCGGTGCATCGGGATAACAGGATCCCCAGAGCATGGAAGAAGCTGTGCCGTGGACCAGCAGCGCCGGGCGACCAAAGAAACGATGGGTGTAGAAGACAACGGAGGATGCGTCGGACTGGTCGCCGTAGATGATGAAATCGTCGCCGGGGGCTGCGGACTGGAGGAGCGTGTCGGCCAATTGACGGGAGCTGAGCATGGGTTCAAAGCGGGCGAAGGCGATGTGGGCGGCGATGAGAAAGACGCCCGCAGTGAGGGCGACGCTGAGGGTCGCGGCGAGGTTGCGGCGGCGCAGGCGGAGGAGCAATCCAGTGACCGGGCCGACCAGCAGGGCAATCGCGGCAATGACGGCGGGCAGTCGCAAGGCGGCAAAAGAGGCCGTGGTGAGATCGAAGAGATGGGAAGTGGAAAGCGTGTAATCGCCGACGGCGCGGTGGGCGAGCAGGTTGCCGATGTCGGCTACAAAGGGCATCTGGCGGGAGGACCACAGCCCCCAGCCGAGCGCGGCGGCCATGACCAGGCCGAGCAGGGTGAAGACCCAGTGCGCGGCGAGGACCCAGGGTCGTCCGTGCAGTGCGTCGCGGCCATTTTCGCCGGCGATCTCAAGGTCGGCGAGCATGGCGCTGGTGAGCATGAGGATGGGAATCCATGCGGGCCAGGTGTAGTACTCCTGGTTGGTGGAGATGGCGAAGAAGAGCAGTGTGAAGGCGGCAAAGAAGCCCAGCAGCCAGGCGGAACGGGAGCGGAACTTGAGGCCGAGGACGTAGGCAGCGGCGTCTGCTCGGGCGGCGTGGTCGAGGTAGAAATCGACGGTCTGGCCAGCGTCGCGGCGCATGTGCTGGAGCCAGGAGTGGCGGGTCTTCCAGGCGACCATGAGAGCCGCAGGCAGGAACAAACTCCAGGGAAAGAGCCAGACCAGATGGGCCAGCCAGTACCAGAGCTGGGGCATGCGGTTGTAGTCGTGCGGGTAGCGTGTGCCGAGGAAGCGGAAGACGTGTTCGTTGAGGAAGTAGAAGTACCAGAAGCCGTGTACGTTGCCGGGGGTGGGGATGTTGCCGATGGGGTGTCCCTGGTCGGGGTTGCGCAGACCGGCGAGGATATGCCATGGCGCGGCGATGAGGAGGAAGAGCAGCGGGCCGGAGAATGGCTTGACCTTGCGCCAGCGTCTCCACTGCCCGCTGACCATCATCATGGGAACAACGGCGGCGAGGAAAAAGACCGGAGCGATCAGTCCCTTGGCCAGCATGGCCAGCGCCAGCAAGGCCCAGCAGAGATAGAAGCGCGCCGGACGCAGGCTTTCAAAGCCGGTGAGGAAACAGTAGAGCGCAGCCATGAGGAGAAAAGTGAGCAGCGCCTCGGGGATGTAAAAGCGGGTGTAGAGAAACGGTCCGAATCCGGTGAGTATGCCGAGTCCGGTGTACAGGGCCGCGCGGTCGCCCCAGGCGCGGCGGGTCCAGAGCCATGCGATCCAGACGCAGCCCAGCAGGGCGAGCGTGTTGGGGAGGTGGGTGGCGAAGACATTTTCGCCGAAGATTTTGTAATCGATGGCGACCAGCCAGTAGGGCAAGGGCGGCTTTTCGAGGTAACGGATGCCGTTGATCCGAAGCGTGACCCAGTCGCCGGTTTCGGCAATGTGTGCGGCGGCCTGAGCGTGGCTCGCGTCCACGTCGTCGAGCAGCGGCGGGGTAAACAGCGAAGCGCCGTAGATGGCGATGAACAGGACGGAAAAAAGCATCCAGACGCGGGTCGTGGAAAGTCTGGCAGGAGTTTCAGGGATCGATTGGAAGCTTCTGGGCATACGGTTTTGTGGGGTCAAAACGTACTTGAACGGGAGTCTGGCAAGACGGTTTGACAAGACAAGGATAGCAGCGATTGGCGGGGAGAAATGTTGATTTTGAGACGCGGAGGTTTCCGCAGGGAACTGCGGTGTGAATCGGATTGTGTGCAGATGTCTCGTCGGGGGATTACGACTGGGGAATGTTATGGTGACTTTGAGTGGATTGCACCGGTGAGGATGCGCGGTGCCAGCGGGGTTTCCGATGACGACATTTGCGGCGATCGATATTGGGTCGAACTCGTGCCGGCTGAAGGTGGCGCGGGTGGTTGCGCATCGGCTGAAGACGGTGCACGAGGACCGCGAGGTGACGCGGCTGGGGGAGAGCGTGTTTCAGGGCGGGCTGATCTCGCCCGAGGCAATGGCGGTGACGCTGAAGGCGTTGAAGCGCTTTCAGCGTGCGGTGCAGGAGTATGGGGTGGACCAGATTCGCGTGGTGGCGACGGCGGCCATGCGGGACGCGCGGAATGCGCCGGCGTTTGTAAGCTGGGCCAAGGCGGAGACGGGCTGGGAGATCGAGATTATCTCGGGGCTTGAGGAAGCGCGGCTGATCCATCGCGGCGTGGTGTCGAACGAGGCGGAGACGGCGGGTCGTCTGCTGCTGGTGGACGTGGGCGGTGGAAGCTGCGAGATCACGCTGAGCCAGCAGAAGCGGATTCGGGAGACGATCAGCCTGCCGCTGGGCGCGGTGCGGCTGACGCAGGAGTTTCTGCCGACGGATCCGGTCGTTGTTCCCGGTGAGGAAGCGCTGGCGAGGATGCACCAGTTCATCGCGCGGGAGCTGCGGCGGGCGCATGGTCGGATTCATCCGACCGGAGCGCGCGCCGGGTCTGCCTCGCCGCTGGTGATCGCGACCTCCGGCACGGCGGCGGCACTGGCCGAGGCGCACATGATCCTGCCGGAGAAGGCGAAGCCGGGCCGGGGCAGAAAAGCCGCGACGGCGAAGGGCTGGGTGACGACGCGGCAGGTAAGGCAGCTTGCGCGTCGGCTGAGGAAGATGACGCTCGTTCAACGGGAGGCAGTGCCGGGGATTGGGGCGCGGCGGGCGGAGATTATTGTGGCGGGCGCGTATGTGTATGCCGAGCTGCTGGAGTCATTTCACCTGGATGGCTTCCGTTACTCGGCGATGGGTTTGCGCGACGGGATACTGGCGCAGATGCTGGCCGAGCAGGATAATCGGGCGCTGGCTCACGAGCAGTTCGAGGTCGAGCGCTGGGAGAGCGTGATGGCGACGGCGATTCGCTATGGGGTGAACCTGAAGCAGGTGGAGCCGGTGCGGGCGCATGTGCTCGAGCTGTTTGACGCGCTCGCCGCGCTGCACAAGCTGCCGGAGGAGTATCGGACGTGGCTGGGGACGGCGGCGGTGTTGTCGGAAACGGGGAAGTTTCTGAACCACCAGGGGCACCACCGGCACACGCAGTACATTATCTCGGCGTCGGAGATTTACGGCTTCAGCCAGCAGCAGCGGACAGTGGTTTCGGCGATTGCGCGGTACCTGGGCAAGACGCGTCCGCAGGCGGAGGATCGCGCGATGCGCAACCTGGTACCCGCCGAGCACGAACGGGTGAGGCGGGCGGTGGTGCTGCTGCGGCTGGCGATGGCGCTGAACCAGGATCGGGCTTCGGACGTGGTGCGGTTTGGGGTACGGGTGTATCCGAAGCGGGTGCTGCTGGAGCTGGAGCCGGGGCGGACGGGCGCGGAGCTCGAGCTGTGGTCGCTGCGCAAGGAAGCGGGCTACTTCCGCGAGGTCTTCGGGCGCGAGCTTCTGGTGACGCTGGTGTAGATGGTGCGGGCCAGGCGCGGATCAATGAGCCACTGAAGCTGGGGCGGCCGGCGGGTCATGTCGATGCGTGCGATGGCACCCTTGCGCAGGCGCAGGCTGGCGCCGCCGTTGCCGGTGAGCAGCCGTCCGAGGAAGAGCTGGAGATTGGGATTGTGGCCGACCATGAGTACGCCTTCGGCGGCTTCAAACTGGATGAGCAGGTCGTGGAAGGCGGCGTAGTCGGCCTGTGGAGCGAGCGCCGGCGAGACCACGACGGATTGCTCGTAGCCGACCTCGGTGCCGACAAACTGCGCGGTCTGGAGCGAGCGCTTGAGCGGGCTGGAGACGATGACGTCGACCGGAACCTTGAGCGCGTTGAGCACACCAGCCATGAGCATGCACTGCTGCTTGCCCTCCTTGATGAGGCCGCGTCTGGCGTCGAGCAGCGGATTTTCCTTGCGGACGCCAGCGTTGGCGTGGCGCATGAGATAGAGGTTCATGGGAGGCGATTCGGTGGGGTTGGAGGTGCGTTCAAGAGGCCGATTCCGTAGGCAAATCAATATGCAGCGATACGAGTTGGAAGGTGTCCGTTCTGTTCCATTTTAACACAACTGTAACAATTGGCTAGCCGGTAGCCAGCCGTTGGATGGAGTGCCGGCAGAACCGGGACGCGGACTTCATCCCGATACGGGATATGTATAGACTGAATAGGTTCATGGGATGCGTCGGAAGGCGCGATGCAGGGACAGGGTAAGCGACGGGAAGGAACGGAAATGGCGGAGACGGCGAGCGCGGAAGTTTTGTATGACGTGGCAATCGTGGGGGGTGGTCCGGCGGGATATACGGCGGCGATCCGCGCGGGGCAGTATGGGCTGAAGGTGGCGCTGGTCGAGGCGACGGAGAAGCTGGGCGGAACGTGTTTGCACTGGGGGTGCATTCCGACCAAAGCGCTGCTGTTCAACGCCGAGATATGGGATCACCTGAAGCACGCCGAGGAGTTTGGCATCGAAGGGCTGGGCGAGCCGCGGCTGAACTGGGAGCGGGTGTTGGCGCGCAAGAATGCAATCACGCTGAAACACGCCAAGGGCCTTGATTTTCTGATGAAAAAGAACAAGGTCACGGTGATGCAGGGATACGGGCGGCTGACCGGCCCGGCGAAGGACGGCGTACACGCGGTGAGCGTGGTCGGGGCGGATGGCGCGGAGCAAACCATCCGGTCGAAAAACGTGTTTCTGGCGACCGGATCGGACGCGAAGATGTTGCCGGGGCTGAAGGCCGACGATCGCATTCTGACCAACATGGAGATACTGACCATGGCGAGCGTGCCGAAGCGGCTGGTGGTGATTGGCGCGGGTGCTGTGGGGGTCGAGTTTGGCTCGATCTTCCGCAGCTTTGGCGCGGAGGTGACGATTCTCGAGTTTCTGCCGCGGCTGGTGCCTGCCGAGGACGCCGATGTTGCGAAGGAGCTGGCGCG
>JAJZFR010000037.1 GCA_021805265.1 Acidobacteriota bacterium
CCGTCTCTGGCCACCACTATATTGTCACCTTAATTTATATCTGGATGCAGCGCGGACGTACGGATGCAGCCGTGTTCCGCAGTGCTGCCTGGCGGGAATTCCAGGGAGGTGTTTCGCCATGAGTGAAGTATTGCCGACCATCTTCTTCGGACATGGCAATCCGATGAATGCAGTCACGAACAACCGCTATACGGAGGCGTGGCGGAAGATCGGCAGGCAGATTGCGAAGCCGAAGGCCATTCTCTCGATCTCTGCCCACTGGTTTGTTTCTGGAACGGGCATCACGGTGAGCACAGCACCCAGAACCATCCACGATTTCGGTGGCTTTCCGCGCGAGCTTTATCAGGTGAGATATCCGGCTCCAGGCGATCCCGATCTTGCTCGTCGCGTGCAGCAGATGCTGGCTCCGCTGCCGGTTGTACTGGATGATTCCTGGGGACTCGATCACGGAACATGGTCTGTTCTTGCGCATGTTTATCCGGAAGCGGAGATTCCGGTGGTACAGCTCAGCATCGATGAAGGGCAGCCTGGCTTCTTTCATTTTGAAGTGGGCAGGAAGCTGGCACCTTTGCGGGAAGAAGGCATCCTGATCGTCGGCAGCGGCAATCTCGTTCATAACCTGCACGCGTATGCCTGGGGGCGGCAGATGCCTGACCCGTATGACTGGGCCATTCGTTTCGAAACAGAGGCGAAGCAGAGGATGCTTGCGAGTGAATACAAATCGCTGATCAACTATGAATCGCTCGGGCCGGAGGCGATCCTCTCGGTTCCAACGCCGGACCACTACTTGCCGCTGCTGTATGTGCTCGGTACGCGGCAGGAGGGTGAATCGATTCACTTCCCGGTCGAAGGTGTCGATGGGGGATCAATTTCAATGCTGACAGTGCAGGTTGGGTAGAGCGCAGTCTGCAAGAGCGATAGAATGTGCTCCGGACAGGGCCGGTTCGAGGCCCACGGCCGACCTCGCTTGACCCTGCGTCGCTTTGGTCAGGCCGCAGCGGCTCAATCAACTCCGTCGGCGCATCAGTCCACAGCTTGAATTGCTTTCTGCTTATGCAGGAAGCAATTCAAGCCACTTGACTCATGCAGAAGTCTCCAGCTTGAGGCCGTACCTGTTGATGAATCCGCTCTAAACAAAAGGCTTGGATCAACAGCCGTGCAGATTTCGCGATCGCACGCACACGCAGTCTCTTGCCCAACCGCAAAGTCAGTTGACAAAAGCAATTTCGTAACGCTATTGTTCGCGTGTCGTAAAGGCAATAGGTAAATAGTGTCCTGTTTGCAAATTTGCGACGATTGTTCTGGAGTTCTGCGTGTTCAGCGGGTAGCCACTGTGAACGATCAGTGGTGCGAACGAAAAACGAGATGAACACCAAAGACAGTTCAAACAGGCATGTTTTTCATGCCCACAACAGGAGGTCATTTGCATGAGCAATTTAGCCAGTCGCGCGTTTTGTATGAAGGGGCACCGTTTCGCAGAAAGCGGTGGGAGGACGTATCTGTTTCAGGTGGGTTTCGCCTTCCTGTTCACTGTTTGCGCGATCTTGATGTCCACCTCCATGGCTGCCCAGACACTGGGCAGCGGTTCCATTCAAGGCACTGTCACCGATCAATCCGGAGCCGTAGTGTCGTCGGCCACAGTGACGGCTACCAAGACTGATACGGGCCAGAGCATAACGGCCCGGACCACCAGTGCCGGGTTTTACGACCTTCCAAATCTAGAACCAGGGCAATACCATGTTGCGGTGAATGTGCCGGGATTTGAGAAGCTGGTTCAGGATAATGTGACGGTTGTGGCATTCGGCACCGTCGGGCTGAATATGCAGTTGAAAGTGGGCAGCGCAGGGCAGACGGTTACCGTGAGCGCACTTGCACCTCAGATAGACACTACGAATGGAACTTTGGAGACAGAGATTCCACATGAGGTATACAACAGCCTGCCGATCGCGATGGCGAACGGGCCGAAAAATCCGCTGGGATTTGTGAGTTTGGCCCCGGGCGTGACTCAGGGAGGAAATGCCACGTTCAAGTTGAACGGTGGCGCCGCCGAGGCTTCGCAGATATATGTGAACGGTATGCCTGCGCCGGAAGCCCTGATCGGAGGCGATTTAAGAACAGTCACCGGCGATACTCCATTGGAAGCAGTGAGCGATTCACAGGTTCTAACCAGTGGTATTCCGGCTTACTATACTGGCGCGGGCGTCGTGAACATCGTTATCAAATCTGGCACGAGTCAGTTTCATGGAAATATTTACGAAAATCTTCGCAATACGGCCTTTGATGCAGCGGGCTATTTTGCGAGTTCGACTCCGGTGGAACACCAGAATGAGTTTGGCGCAAGCCTCGGCGGCCCGATTCTCAAAAAACGGATGTTCTTCTTTTTCAACTATGACGGTTACAGATTGCTACAGGGACAAAATCCTGTGATCACCACGATTCCGACGCTGGCGGAGCGTCAGGGAGACTTCAGCGCGCTGCCGGTGCCAATCTATGACGAAGCGACGACAAACTGCGTGGGTAACATATGCTCCAGGCAACAGTTCCCGGGGAACATCATTCCGCAGAACCGAATCTCCCCTATTTCGCAGTTTCTTCAGGCGCAGCTTCCGCAACCCATGAATTCGTCGATTGTGAATAACTATTCGAACGGCTATAACGACGGATTCAACCAGGACATGTTTATCGGTAAGCTCGATTATTCCATTACGAACTCGAACCGTCTGGCCTTTGTCGCGCAGGATGGATCCCAGGTTGACACTGGTATTCCGCGCACATTCCCCACGATGCTGCCGCTTCCCTATGCCTCTGCCAGATACTCCCCAGAGTCGACCAAGCTTTACCAGGTGAAAGATACACAGACAATCACGCCGAACCTGATCAATGTGTTTGGATACCAATTCAATAGTTTAGACAACCCTTTGGAGAATGCGACCACCTCGGGAGACTGGGCCACAAAAGCAGGGCTTGCCGGGACACCAACCGGACTTGCTGGTCAGGACTTTCCTCCTGTTACTTTTGCCGGACCGAATTCACCCGGATCCTGGGCGCTGTTTAACTTCTCGGCAAGCCAGGATAATTATGCCCGGACGAACACACTCCAGGACAATATGCAGTGGGTGCGTGGGAAGCATGATCTGACCTTCGGTGGCATGTGGCAATCGCAGGTTGCCGACCAGACGACCCCGAGTCAGCTAACTTCAAATACTTTCACCAATCTTCAGACCTCGGGGTACAGTGCGGCAGGAGCTGTTTCCACGACGGAAGGAAACGCATACGCGAGTTATCTGCTTGGAGCCGAGGATGCTGCTTCTCTATACGATACGACTGTTCCAGCGGTAAGAGGGCGATTCAGCAATTATGCGCTTTTTCTGCACATGGGACTGTTTCTGAATCCTGGATTCAATTTTGCGCTTCCACCATGGAGGGATTTTCCGCAAGGGACAAAGGACACGGATGGACTGGATGATGGCAAGGTGCCGTTGCAGGATCAGCTGAGAAGCGAATTTGATTTTTCCGGATTCTTCCAGGACGCTTCGGGTCTGGCGGGTAATGCACTTCCTGTTTTTGAATTTGTATATTCCATGACGTATGCACGTGACCCTGGGCAGGAACAGATGTGGAAGCCTGGGATGCGCTACAGCGCGATTTACCAATTCGGCCCAAATGCCACAAAGACGAATGGCGATCCGGTGTTGCGTCCTGAAGTACGGGAATATATTGGCGGAGATCATTTTCCTGCGCGCCTGGCAACCAATACTGATCTTTCCAAGGGACTCATGGACGCAGGAGTGCGTATCGTCTACAGCGCGGGCTATCACACGGTGATGTGGATTGATGAGCAGGGGCAGTGGCAGACCGGTTCGCTGGACGACCAGAACAAGATACGGTTTCCCTTTTACTCCAAAGACAGCCCGAAGAGATTTGGTTCTTTTGCATTGCTGGTGAAAGGGAATGATCCTGAACACTCTCCGGCGATCGGTTTGTACATTCCTCAGTCAAGCGTGCTCAATGAGCAGCCGATAGTGGGTCTCGATATAAAAACGGGAAAGCATGTGTACGCGGAAGATCGCAGAACCTCCTGGCTAATGAGCACAGAGCGAATCGGCCCTGCGGACCCGAACGAGAAGTCGATCAGAAGCTACTTGGTTGATGACGTGCCGATTGAAAATCACTTCACCATCCTTCGTCCAGTGCTTCGTTATTCGGGACTGCTGGCACCGTCTCATGCTCTTCCAGGAGTAGAGGAGAGAATACGATGTGAAGAGTTCCTGCTGATTGGAACTCCTAACCAAATTCGTGCGGCAGTCGAAGAAATCAAACGAAATCTGAAAAAGGAAAAATAGCAGGAAACTGGAAAATCAACCTCAAAATGAGTAGAGAGTGTTTCATCCATCAACGAAAGCCTGAAGCCGACTGACCTGCCCCCGGAAAACTCAGCCACTGAAAACTGGAGTTCTCTCGTAATTTGAACGAGAAGAAGCTGGCTGGGTAATCTGACGTTCGTGCCAACCAGATCACGCATTGGAAGAGAGCGTTGGAGGAGGAAGCGACTTGCGCATTTGCGCAGAGATTTCCTCACGTGCCTGATGTTGCCTGCAGCTAAAGGCATTTTCCGGAATACGATCAACTTTCCGAAGCTCGTGAGGGTGGATTTTGCTTGAGGAAAAATCCAATCCGCAGAATGGTTTTGGTTTACACCTTTCCGGAAAATGCTTTAGGGTCAGTAAAAAGTCCCTTTGCCCGCATCTTGTGAAGGCGCGGGTCTCGATCGGTGCCGATGTATTCCGCTAAAAAATCCAGCAGCACCTGAACTTTGGGAGTGAGCCGGGCCGGGCCGGAGAAGAGAGCGCAGAGAGTGATTGGCTCAGGGATCCAGAGTGGCAGCACAGGTGTCAGCCGATTCCGAAGATCCGCATCCTTTGCCATCCAAAGCGGCAGGACGGCGATTCCCAGGCCGTTCACGGCGAGTTCCAGATGGAGAGCAGGATCGGCGGCAACCACGCGGAAGAGGATATTCGGAGCTGCTGTCTTCGATCCCCGGCTCAATCTCCAGGTTCCCGAGCCAATGCAGGTGTGGGCAACAAGCTCATCGGGAGTGGCCGGAGCGCCACGCGCCGCGATGTAATCCGGGCTTGCGAAGAGACCACGTTTAGTGCCTGGATAAGGCCGGATCCGTCGTATAGAATCCCTGGGCGCGCGCACTTTGAAGAAGACGTCCACATCTTCGCGCGGCTCCTGGTCCCACCCCGAGGCATACGGTTCAATATCGAGGCGAAGGTCCGGGTAGCGCTTGAGAAACTCTTTGAGCAATGGCGCAAAGATGGAGCGGACCATTGTGATGGGACAAGCGATCTTGATGAGTCCCACTGGCCGCTGACGATGGTTTTCCAGCAGATCACTTCCATCCCTCAGCGTTCGCAGCGCTCTGCGGCAAGTCTGGAGATACTCCCTGCCGAAGTCGGTCATGACAAGCCCGCGCGGACTTCGCTGCACAAGCAGAACGTCCAGATGCTTTTCGAGGCGGGTCAAGGAGCGGCTGAGTGTCGAGGCAGGAACCCTCAGCTCTCTGGCCGCTGCGGTCAGCGTGCCTTCCTGGGCGATTGCGACGAAGGTGCGAACATCGTTGAGATCGGGAATTTCCATGAGTTGCCTTGCGTCTTTGATCGTGTGGATAGGCCGCCTCGTTGACCGAAGCGATCTTCAGCATAATCCAGTATTGCATGGGTGCAAATCTATATTGCGTAGATAAGCGCTTCGTTGTGACCGGTGGAAGCGTCTTCTACAGTGTGCGCTACGGGCAGCAAAGCAGCAGGAGAGCGTGCGGCAAAGAAGAGGAGAGATCATGAAAATTCTTGTAACAGGCGGAACAGGCAACGTAGGCGGAGCGGTGGTGAGTGAACTGCTCCAACGGGGTGCGGAAGTTCGAGTGCTGGCCCGCAAGCAGCCGGAGCCGGGCAAACTCCCAGCCGGAGTGGAAGTCGCGATTGGCGATCTGCTGGATCCCGTCTCCGTGGAACAAGCGATGCGGGGAGTCGACAAACTTTTCCTGCTCAACGCAGTGGTGACCGATGAGTTGACGCAGGCCTTGATCGCTTACGGCATCGCGAAGCGCGTCGGGATCAAGCATGTGACGTACCTTTCGGTGTTCAAGGTGGATCAGTTCCGGGATGTGCCGCACTTTGCATCGAAGCTGGCAGTGGAGAATGCGCTGCGTGAGTTCGGCGTTCCGTATACGATCCTGCGGCCCGGCTATTACATCCAAAATGACGCGAATCTGAAGGATGCCCTGACTGGCCCTGGGGTCTATCCCATGCCGATCGGGACGGCGGGAATTGCAGCCGCGGACGTACGCGACATCGCGGAAGCGGCTGCAATCTCACTCGCAGAGGATGGCCATGATGGGCAGACATACGACATTGTGGCGCCAACCATGATCAGCGGTCCTGGGAACGCCGCGTTGTGGGGCCAGTTACTGGGCAAGGAAGTTCTGTATACCGGACACAACTTTGACCAATGGGAGCAAGGGATGCGCACGCGGATGCCGAGTTGGAGTGCTTTCGATCTCCGCATGATGTTTCAGGGGTACTACGACCGCGGTTTTGCGTCGACCGAAGCGGAGGTTGCGCGCCTGATGAAGCTTCTTGGTCACGCTCCCCGCAGTTATGAGGAGTTTGCCGCCGAAACCGCCGCGTTATGGAAGGCATAAGCTGCTTCACGAAAGAACAACTCATGGATCAAGAGCGTGTTTCATATATACCTCGGTGGCTTCGTCGCGGATCATCAGCCCCGCTTTGATCGCGGGTCTGATGCGGGCGGCTTCCGGCTTGTGTTGATGGATGAAACGCGCTCAAGGAGAAATCTTATGCTGCAACAGACTTCCGAATACGCTCCGCTGCCACCGGACGATCTCCGTCGCACTTTGCGATTCACCCGTGCGGATGCGACAAATGAAAGGTATATCGGTCTTGTCGGAGACACGTATACCATCACGGTCGCAGGCGAGGATACCCATGGTCGCTTCTGTGTGATCGACATGCACGTGCCTCCGGGCGGCGGCCCCGGACCGCATCGCCATGACTATGAGGAGACCTTTATCGTTCTGGAAGGCGCAATGGAATTTACGTTTCGAGGGGAGAAGTTGACTGCGCTTGCAGGCGACACGATCAACATTCCGTCCAACGCGCCGCATCGGTTCTATAACGCCTCTTCCGAGGCGGTTCGCATGATCTGTATCTGCTCTCCAGCGGGGATCGACAAGTTCTTCCTTGAAGTCGGCGTGCCCGTGGCAACGCGCACAACGCCGCCGCCCAGGCTGGATGCGCAGCAGATGAGCGAATTTCAGGAGAAGACGAAGGCGATGGCGCCAAAGTACAGAACGGAGCTTCTGGGCGAGGCGTAAAGAGAACGGCGTCGGGGGCGCCTGTTTGCCGGGGGCTGCGGTGGCTCTGACCTTGTCCGCGGAAAATGCCTCTCCAGGGACGACAGTTGTAGAGGCCAAACAGGCCCGGAGGCATTTTCCGGAATACTGTGAACTTTTCGAAGTGGATGAGGATGGATTTTTCCTGAGAAAAAATCCAATCCGCAGAATGGATTTGGTCTATAGCTTTCCGGAAAATGCTTTAGCGACCGGGCGAGTCAAGCAGGCCGTCGGCGACGGTTGATGCAGGCGCGTCGGGCATATCGGCGTCGAAGGTTTTGTAGACGGAGATGTGGAAGCACGCCTGGCGGAACTCTTCTTCAACATCAATCTTGCCCGCTTGCTGGAGCGGCATCAGCCAGGTGCGCATCCAGGCGATCTCGCGTCGGCTCATGCCTTTTTTGGCGAGGTCGATGGTGCCGCCGGTCAGGTGCGGGGAAGCGATGTCGCCATCGGCTGCGGCTGCATTGCCGTTGATGCGGCGCAGCCTGCGCTGATACTCGACCGTACGCACGGCTGAGGTGACTTCCAGTGCGGAGCGCGGAAACTCGGTTGCGTGCGCCTCAGCCAGGGAGCGGAGAAAATCCGCAGTCCATGGGCGGCAGTAACGCCGGTTATCCGGCAGGTCTTCGTTGATGTGCAGAGCGTCGTTGACGGGCACCGGCACCAGCGCGCCCTGAGCGATGCGGTTGTCCAGATCGGCGTCGTCCTGAATGCGCTCCAGACCCTCGGCCTCGGCCATCTCGTTCTGGTGGATCAGGGATTCACGCGAGCCGGCCAGCGGCGAGGCCCAGCGAAAGGAAACCGTGCGCAGGGATGCCCGGCGTCGCGATGCGGGAAAGCGTCGGCTCATGCTGGCAGTCTGCATGCGGGCGTGGCGACGGGTTGCCTTGCTGCGCGGCGAAGCTGTGTGGCTGACTCGCGCAAGAGGATGCGATGCTGCTGGACGCGGTTCTGCTGTCTGCTTCGAGGCAGTACGCAGTGGCTTTGCGCCGTTGGCGAGCTTTGAAGCAGAGGTTGCGGATGGCCGTTTGTGCGCAGTTCCACTGCCTGGCTGCGTGCCTGGATGCGTGCCTGGATGGGTGACTGGATGCGTGTGGCGATGGAGGTGCCGCGGAGAGACCCGCCGCGCAGAGACCGTGTTCGCCGTGGCGGAAGCGCCGATGGCGAGGAACAGGATCAAGGCAATCAGAGGAAAACGCCGCATCTTTGGGTTCCGTGTGAGGTTGGTGGAGAAACGTCCGAGCCTAATCAGTGTATCGTGCTGCGAGGCCGTCGGGATTAGCGAATCAGATGCAGATGCGTCTGATAATTTCCTGTTCGGGAAAATTCTGATGGTCTGCGGAGCCTTTGTTGCGGTTGGCCTGGTTGCGGGCAAAAAACGGGCCGGAAG
>JAJZFR010000234.1 GCA_021805265.1 Acidobacteriota bacterium
ATAGCCCGTGATCGTCCCCTCCAGATAGGTGTCGTACCAGCCCGCAATGTGGAATGCGGGAACGGTGATTCTTTCATAACGCGCGCTGATGTCCAGGCTGCTCCAATACTCTCCGTACTCGCGATGCTCCATCCAGTCGCGAACGTACTGTGGCAGGCGCGAATCAGCCAGCGCGGGCAGGCATGCATACGGCGCATGCTGTGGCTGCATCCTGACATTGCTCCACGCGGTTTCGAGCTGTTCGCTCGCCGCGCGCATCCCGCGTCGCCGCGCATCCTCGCGCAACATCTGTATCCCCCAGCCAAGACCCGAAGCCAGGCGAAATGCGCCGTGATGATAGAACCATCCGTGATAGAGATCCGCCGCAGACATATGCGGGGCAATGCATACGAGGCCCGCTGGATTCTCCGCCGCTGCAAGAAACTGCGTCATCCCCTGATACGAGAAACCGTACATGCCGATCCTGCCGTTGCAGGCCGTGTGACGCATCAGCCACGCAATCGTCTCCGCTCCGTCTTTGCCTTCATGGCGAAACGGATAGAAATCGCCCTCCGAATCTCCGCGACCGCGCACATCCTGAATGACCACGTGAAAGCCGCGCGCGGCAAACCACGCCGGATGCGCATACACCACCGTCGATGCAATATCGCGCCCGTACGGCTGGCGCATCAGCATGGTCGGCCATGGCCCGCTGATTTCCTGGGGAGGATAGTAGTGGTCGGAGACCAGCCGCGTGCCATCGGACAAGGTGCAAACCGCACCTCGCTCAAGGCTGACTCCCGCGCCGCAATCGATTCCCCGAGCCATCATCGATCCCTCATTCATGCGCTGTGCCGGGGGACAAAGTCATACATCGCCAGCAGAAGTTCAGCGATCTTTCGCGCGGCTTCACTGACCCACGCGCGGCCGTGTTCGGCGGTCGCAGCGGTGGGGTCGCCCAGCACGCCACTCGGTGCGATGTCCCGCGTCAGCCATGCGAAATTTGCGCTCGATCCCTCGGGCTTCAGCAACTCCGGCTTGTCCACCCGCGCGATGTAGTTCGCCGAGTACTCCTCGACATGAACCAGCTCCGGCGTCCCATGCAACAGAAAAGCGGTTTCGATTTCGCCCGCATGAAAGCCGTAGGTTCGCTCCTGAGTGCTCACTTCCTGAAACGACGCGCCGGGCGAACCGAAAAGAGAAAAAGTTCTCAAGCCAAACTCGGCGCGAAGATCGCGCGCCATCACGTCCACCAGCGAGGTGTTTCCGCCATGCGTGTTGTAGAGCGCGAGCTTCTGGAATCCGCTGGCGTGGATGCTTGCGCCAAGGTCGCGGATCACCGCCATGAAGGTGCTGGAGGAGACGGAAAGAGTTCCGGGAAAACCGATGTGTTCATTGCTTTTTCCGTAACAGATCGGCGGCAGCGCATACACCGGAAGCTCGGCGGGCAAAAGGCTCAACGCGGTGCCCAGCAGCAGGTTGTTGCAGAGCGTGTCGGTGGCCAGCGGCAAGTGGTGACCGTGCTGTTCAATCGCCGCTGTGGGCAGGATCAGCAGCGTTTTATCGCGCGGTAGCGCGTCCACCTGCTTCCACGTAAGGTACGCAAAATTGCGCGCGTCAGGAATCCATGTCTTCACTTGGTGGCTGCCTCCGTGTGGAAACTGATCATCTTGCCGGGGTTCAGAAGCCCCTGCGGATCGTACTTGTGCCTGGCCTGGAGTTGCAGGCTGTCAGACCGGAAACGTCCGCTGTCCTCGAGGTAGTTTACGTGCGGATTGGCAACAAAAACGCCAATCTCGCGACAGTACGCGATCAACTCATTGAGCCGCTCTTCGGTGGTGAAATAGACCAGCGGAATCGAGCCGGGAACAACCACCCCCTGGCCATTTTTCATGAATTCAATATGAAAGAGAATCTCGTTTCCGTAGCGCGCGCGCAGCAGGCGGAACTGATCGAGACAACGCTCGGGAGAAAATCCCGCCTGAATATAGGTCCACTTCGGGTCCGCTTTCATCGCCCACAGCGTCGTATGGTTCCAGGTGTAATCGCTGAGCAGAGGCTGCGTGCGCGGGCCGATGTATTCGCCGGCGAAAGTGACCTGACCGTTGGCAGTCTTTGCCGCTTCACGCAATCGCTCGATCTGGGGTGAGGCGATCATGATCAGCACCAGCGTTTTGCCCTCGACCGTGACCTGTTGGATAGGGGCAAAAAAGGATGGGATCGGCCACTCGAATACGGTCACCAGCCGCTTGGTCCAACAGCTATCTTCGGCGACGGATTTTGCAAATAGAAAGGCCTGCTCGTAGTCCTCGAAGGCGATGGTCGCCTGCGTCCAATCGACGGCGGGGGTGAGCGCAAACCATATCCGCGTAATGATTCCATTGGTGCCCCAGCAGTGCAGAACCTCGTGAATCGCAGCGCCTTCGAGGAGCACCACGCGCGGCTCCGCTTCCATGGTCACGATCTCGATTGCCCGCACGGTATCAAAGTCGCGCAGTCCTCCATGCGCCACCGAACCGATGCCGCCGGAGCCACCGGCGAGAAAGCCGCCGACCGAGGCTTTGGCCAGTGTTGACGGGTACATGCGCAGCTCCCAGCCGATCTTTCGCGCCTCCGTCTCGATCACGGCAAGACGCAAACCAGGCTGGCAGACGGCGACCCCATCCGGGGTGATTGCTTCAAGCTTGTCCATCCCGCTCATGTCGAGCACGATGCCGCCCGCGAGCGGAATGCACTGGCCGTAGTTGCCCGTGCCCGCACCACGAACGGTGATCGGAATCTGATTCCGAGCTGCGAATCCCGCCAGCGCGATCACCTCATCGGTTGCAACAGGCTGCGCGATGATCTCGGCCCGCTTGTCCTCCAGTTGTCGTTTCAGGATTGGCGAGTACCAGTAAAAATCCTTCGACAGCCGCTCGACAATCGCCGGGGTCGAGTGGACGCGCGCCGCGTCGCCGAGGAGTTCCACCAGCGCTCGGTGCAAGGTATCGGTCGTCATCGCGATGGAGTCTCCTCGCCGCCCCGCTTGCCCACGGACAATTTGCGCGTCGGAATTTTGCGCGCGGGTATTTTTTGAGTTGGTATTTTGCGCGTTGCCCAGCTACGAAAGGCCCGCAGCATGTTTGGATGGGTGAACAGCGCGTAGCATTCTTCGCCGAGCAGCGGACCCTCGACCTCGCAGGTCATGTCGCTTCGCTCGGCGACCTCACGCGCGGGGATTTGGATTTGTCGGCAGTGGCGATTGCACTGCGCAATGGTTGCCCCGTACACCACGCGATCCAGGCTCGCCCACAGCACGGCGCTCATGCACATCGGGCACGGCTCACAGGTGGTGTAGAGCGTGTAACCAGCCAGCGACAACTGGCGGAGCCGTCGCGTGGCCAGCCGTATCGCCTTCACCTCGGCGTGGGAGCTAGGATCGTGCTCGCGCGCGACAGCGTTGCGCGCCTGGAGCAGCAGCCTGCCTGTCTTGTTGTGATAGATGGCGCAGCCAAACGGGACCGGACCGTCGGTCTCCATCGAGCGCGCCGTGAAGTCGATCAGCCTGCGCATGCGCGCAGCATCCGCCGCTGCCTGAGCACGTTGGAACTTTCCCTGTGAGGCGAGGATTGCTGCGGCTCCCATACCTGAACTTAGCATGGCCAGAGCGGATTTCGCAGCATGTTTTTCCGCGACCTCAAAAACCACTGGCGACTGGATAGAATAGTCGAATGACAGAGAAATCCGGAGCTACTCCAGGGTTATTGCCCAGCTCGATTCGAGCCTACCTCAAGCAGATCAGGGAAAACCCAAAGACAACGGGCTATGCCTTCGACACGCTGCGCGGTTGTCTCGGTCGAGCGAACGGAAATCAGGGGCGAAACACCTATCTGTGGCAGGATGCGGAGTGGTCGGCATGGGAGATGGAAGGCGCATTGGCCCGGCGAAGGGAAGGCCCGCCCGAGAGGGAGTTTCCCCTGCTCGGTTTGCCCGTCTCGGTCAAGGATTGTTTCGATCTGGAGGGCACGCCCACCACTTGCGGATCGCGATTTTATCAGGAGAAAAATGGCGCGGCGGAGCGCGATTCGTGGCTCGTAGCGCGGCTTCGCGCGATGGGCGCTGTAATCACCGGCAAGACCCATCTGCATGCACTGGCCTATGGCATCACGGGAGAGAATCGCGACTTCGGCGATTGCCTTCAGCCGCGAGACGCTACCGCGCTGACCGGCGGCTCGTCGAGCGGCGCGGCGGCGAGCGTACAGGAGGGATCGGCCCTGGCCGCGATTGGCACGGACACCGGAGGGTCTGTTCGTGTGCCTGCGGCGCTCTGCGGCCTGGCCGGGTATCGCTCCTCGCTCGGTCGTGGAAACTGGATGGGCGGCGCGCATCTGGCACCATCCTTTGACACCATCGGCTGGCTCTTTCGCGATCTTGAGGATGCGCCGATTCTGGGATCGCTTTTTGGCCTCTCGTTCGAGCATGTCAATCGTCCCGCAATCACCCGCTTCGGATTTGTACAGGACGCGTTCCTTCACGATTGCGAGCCAGCCGTGCTCGACTCCCGGCGGCAGTGTATTGCCGAACTTGAGCAGCTTGGTCTCGCAGGCACTCCTGTCGAGGTTCCGTGGTGGGAGGAGGCGCAGGAGATATTCGCAGCGATTCAGGCATGGGAAGCGGCGCGGATTCATGCCGGGCACTTCGCCGAGTTTGAGTCCCCGATTCAGCAGCGTCTCGAATGGGGCGAGGGGATCGGCGATGTTGAGATCGCGTCTCTGCGCCAGCGACACGAACAATTCCGCGTGCGCATGGCGACGCTGCTCGCCGAGCACCAGTTCATCCTCCTGCCCGCAGCGCCTGTGGCGCGGCTCGACGCCGGCCGGGATCACAGCCGCACACGCGCGCGGCTGCTGCGCTACACCGCGCCCGCGAGCCTCGGAGGCATGCCGGCGATTACCGTTCCCTTCGCGGCGGGCGGCGTGCAGATCGTCGCCGCGCGCGAGGACGACGAGCGATTGCTTCAGCTTGCGGAAGCAATCGGACACGCGCGCAACTCTGCGGCAACCTTCTGATGTGGTACTGTTTTTTCAAGTCCTCGGATCGAACAAAACATACAAAATCGGCAAAGTCCGGAGGGAAACAATCCATGCGATCCATGCCCATCGCGCTCCGCAGACAAACTCTTTCCCTGCTGGCTGGGATCGTGCTTGTGACGGCGTTTTCGCTCACCGGCTGCCGTGGCAAGAGTACCGCAGCGGAAAATCACGGCCTGCTTCCTGTCCGGTTACAGGCCGACTGGTATCCCCAGCCCGAGCAGGGCGGCTTTTACACGGCACTCGCGAAGGGCTATTACCGCGAGGAGGGCCTTGATCTCTCGATCCTGCCGCTTGGCCAGTACGGCAGCGGATTGCAGGTTGTAGCCTCCGGCGCGGCGGAGTTTGGCCTCGGTTCGAGCGACCAGATTCTCGAGTCCGTCGCCAACGGACTCCCACTCGTCGCCGTCGGCGCGACCATGCAGCACGATCCCCAGGCGCTCATGGTCCACGCTGATTCGCCCGTCCATGATTTTTCCGATCTCGATGGCCGCACCATCGCTGCGCAGCCCGGAGCCGTCTGGTTTCAGTTCCTCGTACAGAAATATCATCTGCAAAAAGTGCGCGAAGTTCCCGCCACTCACTCGGTCGCAAACTTTCTTGCTGACCCCAATTACATCCAGCAGATTTTCGCTACCAGCGAGCCTTTTTTCGTCGCCAAAGCCGGCGGCCAGTGCCGCACTCTGTTGATCAGCTCCGCCGGTTACGATCCCTATCGCGTCTTCTTTACGCGCAGGGATTTTCTGGCCGAGCACCCTGCTGCGGTTGCCGGATTTGTGCGCGCAACCCTTCGCGGATGGCGGGAATATCTGCGCGATCCGGCGCCCGCAAACGCGCTGATTCTCCAGCTCAACCCGGCGCAGAATCCGGAGCAGATGAACTTTACCGTCAAGGCGCTGACGGAGGGAAAATTCATCACCGGAGACGACGCGAGCGGCGCATCCATCGGTAGAATGACGGCTCAGCGCTGGGCCGTAAACAACCGGCAACTGACTCAGCTCGGCGTCATCCAACACGCTATCGATCCCGCTTCTGCCTACACGCTTCGCTTTCTTCCGCAATGACATGTTCGGCTCAGAATAGGCGCGTCTCCAGCGCGTGAACTCTCCATAGCGTGTAGCCGAGAATTTCGTGGATAATTTCCTTCCACTCCGCTCCGGATTCGCCGCCATTCGGAATGGCGTGGCGCGGCGAAACCAGGACGCGCATTCCATCGCCTGCAAAGATCGACCGTATGCGGAAGACATGCGCCGGGTCGCTGACCACTACGATGCTGTGGTAGCCGTTCCTTCGCGCGATCCGGATCACCTGTTCGACGGATTCTTCGGTTGTCCGGCTCTCCGTTTCGGCGATGATCGCACTCGCCGGAACGCCATGCGCGCGCAGGAATGCAGCCCCTACGCCGCCTTCCGTGTAACTGTCTCCCGGCGCGCTGCCGCCGAGTGTAAGAACTGTCGGCGCGATGCCACGCCGATACAGTTCCAGCGCATGGTCCAGCCGCGCGCGCAGAATGCGCGATGGCCGTCCGTTGTACTCCGCCGCGCCAAAGACGCAGATCGCGTCCGCCGGCACCGCCTCATCGAGATGGCTCGACGCGAGGATATGTCGGTACACCCAAATCGCCCAGCAGGTGGATGAGACGAACGCGAACACCAGAATGACCACGCCGATAATCCACGCGAGACGAAAGGCTCGGGTTCCAGGCTGCTGGCTGCTTCTCATGCATCGCGACCTATCGTTGCAGGGTCATCACAATCTCGTGTGTGGGGATCACGCCTTCGCGCAGAATCTCCCATCGTCCGTCCGCAGCGGAGAGATCGACAATGGTGGTGGGCAGCGTATGACCCGACGGTCCGCCGTCCACAATCAACGGAATCCGGTCGCCCAACTGATCCCGCACACAGGCCGCGTGGGAGCACTCGGTCGCGTTGCGCAGATTGGCTGAAGTGGCCGTGACCGGCAGCCCGTAGCTCTCCACCACGGCCCGCGGAATCGCCGCATCCGGCACGCGCAGCGCCACGTTGCCCGTGTTGGCCGTCGAGCGCAGCGGCAGCTTGCTCCCCGCGCGCACGATGATCGTCAGCGGCCCCGGCCAGAACCGCTCCGCCAACCGATCGAAGCGATCGTCGATATCCCGCGCCAGCTCGTAAGCCTGAGCGACAGAGGCGATCAAAAGCGATAGCGGCTTGTGCTTCTGGCGAGACTTGATCTGATAAATTTGCTCGACCGCATGGAGGTTTACCGGGTCCACGGCGAGGCCATAAAACGTGTCCGTGGGCAGTGCCACCACATCCCCGCGACGCAGACACGACACGATATATTCAATCTTCTCTCGCTCCGGTTCATCCGGGTCCACCCGCACTATCTCTGCCGACAATTTCCTTACCTCTGCTCGTGATTCTGGCGCCGATGGATCGAGCATCCCAGGCCTCGATCAGGAATCTGCGTGCCTCACTGCTCTCAATGCCCTCACTGCATTGTACAGAGATTGCGAGGCTCTCAACCGAGTCCCGCAGCCGTCTCCTCGGCCATGTAGTCCACCACCGCCTTCAGGTCCCCATGCGTGCGCTCGAAGACGGCAAGCTGGCGATCCGCGCCGGTTCCGGTTTCGAGTATCGTGCGAATGTCGTCGATGGCCTTGCGACTGCCCAGTTCCTCCACCACCGGATCCACCAGCGCCAGATACTCCAGGATCAGCTCGCGCTCGGGAATCTCGGCCTGCTTTCCGAAATCGATCAGACTCCCATCCAGCCCGTAGCGAACGGCGCGAAATTTATTCTCCATCAGCAGCGGACGGGCAAACTGGCGGAAGTCCTGATTGCGCTCGTGCAGCCGGTAGAGATACGCCGCCGTCGCCTGGATCAGCGCCGCCACGGCGATCGACTCCGAGGCGCGCAGCGGAATATCGCAGGCCCGCACCTCCACCGTATCGAAGTACGGATGGGGTCGAATATCCCACCAGATCTTCTTCGCATTGTCGATGCAGTTGGTCTTCACCAGCAGGTTCACATAGCCTTCAAACTCCGAATAGCTGGCGAAGGCATCGGGAATTCCGGTGCGCGGAAAATTTTCAAATACCTTGGCGCGATAGCCTTTGTAGCCAGTGTTCAGCCCCAGCCAGAAGGGGGAATTCGTGGTCAGCGCCATGATGTGCGGCAGGAAGTAGCGCATCGAATTCATGATGCGGATGGCCGCCTCGCGGTCTTCGATGCCGATGTGCACGTGCAGCCCGAAGATCAGGTTCGAGCGCGCCACGAGCTGTAGATCCTTGACCACCTGGCGATAGCGCGGATCGGGATAAATCTCCTGCGTCCGCCAGTCGGCAAAGGGATGGGTCGCGCCCGCGACCAGCCGCAGATGGTTCTCCTCGGCAAGCCGGATCATATTGCGCCGCAGGTCGTAGAGGTCCGCGCGAGCCTCTTCAATATCGCGGCAGATGCGTGTGCCCACCTCGACCACCGACTGGTGCATCTCGGCCTTCACCCGCTCTTCCAGGCGCATCTTGCCCTGCTCCAGCATCTCGGTGGCAATGTGTGAGCGCAGGTCGCGGCTCACCGGATCGATGGTCTGATACTCTTCTTCGATGCCGAGCGTAAACGATGGACGCATGTCGTCTCCAGCGGGTGGGATCCCAGGCTTTGGCTCATTGTAGGCGAACGGCGAGGATTTCCGCTCCACAATTCTGCTCCCCGATTGCAACGGACGGTCCCGTCCCTCGCTGGCGGTGAATTTCTTC
>JAJZFR010000310.1:0-5828 GCA_021805265.1 Acidobacteriota bacterium
TACTGTGAAGCAGACCCTTGCCAATCTCTTTCCCCGCATGGATCGGTACGACCAGCAAACCCGGCTTCAATTCGTGCCGAAAGTGACGATGACTGCCGCTCTGCCCCGTTGCGTACCATCCATCGGCTTCCAACACGCGTACAAGCTCCTGCGCCTTCACAATCTCGCTCGGTACTGGATCGGATACACCAAACCTGTTCTCCTTGCCCTGTCTTGTGTCTGCCTGACTTGTCCAGTCTTGCCCCGTCTTGCCCGGTCTTGGATTGGTCCTACGCCGCCTGATGCTTTGCGTTGCCTTTTTCAATCTGCTCGCGAATCGGCACATTTACATCCAGCTTCTGGATGACGAAATACTCAACATCCTCAAAGTCCACAGAGGAAAAGTTCACATCGTGAGTCACAGCTTCCGGAATTGCTTCTCCATGCTCGACCATTGTCTCCAGGTGAAACTCCAACGCCTCGCGCATCATCGCGACCATTTCCTCGAGGGTATCGCCAGCGGAAATACAACCCGGAACATCCGGCGCGTGGCCTGAAAAATTACTCCCCTTGCATTTGCCAAAAACAACCAGATAGGTCTTCTTCATTTCAACCCCGCTTGCTTCTGAATACTTGCGAATGATCTCTCTTGCTTTCAATGCGGACCCCGGCCTGATTCGAGAAAATTCAGCTACACCACCGCCAACTCCACATGCCGTGCAAACGCGCATGGCTTCCCGTTCAGATGCTCCTCGAACTCCCTGCGAAACTTCTTCACAAATCCCAGCGTCGGCATCGCCGCCGCATCTCCCAGAGGACAGAATGTCCGCCCCATCATGTTCTCCGCCAGATACTGGATATTGTCGATGTCCTTCATCGTTCCAAATCCCGCGTGAAACCGCGTCAGCGACTTCTTCAGCCAGTCCGTCCCCTCGCGGCACGGGATGCACCACCCGCAGCTCTCGTGCTGATAGAAGCTGATCGTCCGCAGCGCAAACTCGACCATGCACGTCTGGTCGTCGATCACCACCACCCCGCCCGAGCCAAGCATCGACCCAGCCTTCCCCACCTGGTCAAAGTCCATCCCGATGTCGATCTCCTCGGGCAACAGGACCGGTGTCGAAGAGCCGCCCGGCACCACCGCCTTCAGCGCCCGCCCGCCGCGCACTCCGCCGCCCACTTCATAAATCATCTTGCGCAGGCTGTAACCCATCGGCAGTTCATACACGCCCGGCCGCGCAATGTGTCCGCTCAGGCCAAACAGCCGCGTTCCGCCGTTCCGCTCCGAGCCAACCGCCGCATACGCCGCGCCGCCCATCGCCAGCACGTGCGGCACCGTCGCAATCGTCTCCGCATTGTTGATCACCGTCGGCCCGCCATACAGGCCCACCACGGCAGGGAAGGGCGGCTTGATGCGAGGCACCCCGCGCTTGCCCTCGAGCGACTCCATCAGCGCCGACTCTTCGCCCACTTCATAAGCCCCGGCACCGGTCTGCACGATCACCTGAAATTCCGTACCGGTCTCACGGTCACCGCCAAAGATCCCCTTGCCCAGAAATCCCTTCGCATACGCATCCGCCACAGCCCGCTCGACAATCTCGATCAGGTAGCGATATTCGCCGCGCAGATAGATGAATCCCGTCTTCGCCCCGATCGCGAGACCGGCAATGATCGTGCCCTCGATCACCGCATGAGGATCGTGCAGAAAGATCAGGTGATCCTTGCACGTGCCCGGCTCGCTCTCGTCGCCATTCACCAGCACGTACTTCGGTTTGGCCGAGACCTTGGGCACAAACGACCACTTCAACCCGGTCGGAAAACCAGCTCCGCCCCGACCGCGCAGCCCCGAGGCCTTCATCTCGTTGATGATCCAGTCTGGGCCTTGTTCGAGCGCCTTGCGCGCCGCCGCATACCCGCCCAGCTCGATGTACGTATCGATCTTCGCCGCGCCTTTGCCAAAGCGGCTGGTCACAATCTTCACTTCATCCGGATGCGAGACAAGCCTGGGCATCAGCGCACCCCTTCCTGTGCCTTGGCTTTGCAATCGGCAAGCACCGCATCCACCTTTTCGTTCGTCAACTCATCGTGAAAGTCGTAGTTCACCTGCATCGCCGGCGCCCAGCAGCAGGCCCCGATGCACTCCACTTCTTCGAGCGAAAACGTACCGTCCGCCGTCACGCCCTTGTGCCCGATTCCGAGCTTTTCCTGCAAATGATCGAAGACCTCGTAAGCCCCCCGCAGCATGCAGCTGATGTTGGTGCAGACCTGCACATTGAACCGTCCCGCAGGCTTGAATCGCAGCATCGAGTAGTACGTCGCCACGTTGCGCACATCGAGCGCCGTGATCCCGATCCGCTGCGCAACCTCCTCGATCACCGCGTCCGAAAGATACCCGATCTCGTCCTGCGCATAGAGCAGCATCGGGATCAGCGCCGAACGCTTCATCGGATAGCGCTCGACCAGCTCATCCAGGCGCGAAGCCAGTTCAGGAGAAAATATCGACATCGTTTCCACGCTCATCCCATCAGCTCCCGCGCCCAGCTTTCAGCCCGCATATCCATCTCCATCCACGCTCCCGTTTCGCTTCCGATGCGCCCATCCTCGCTGAACTGCATCCGCCAGCCAGCCCCGTCTTCCCGCCGGCAATCGATCTCAGCCCCCGACCGCTCCAGGCGCAGCCACCGCTCGCCCAGCCGCACCACAATTCGCTCTTCGCCCAGTTCCACCGTCGCCTGTCGCGAGCCATTCAAACCGTGCGCTGCCGTATAGCTGCGCAGCAGGGAAGCCAGCGACACCCACAACTCCGTCCACACGCGCTCCCCCACTGCGGTCACCGGTCAATCTCTCCCAGCACCACGTCGATCGAGCCGATCACCGCCACCACATCGGCCAGCAGCCGCCCCTTGCACATGGTTTCGAGCGCCTGCAGCGACGCAAACGAAGGGTTCCGCATATGCACCCGATACGGCTTCGCCGTGCCATCGGAAACCACGTAATAGCCCATCTGCCCGCGCGACGATTCGATCCCCTGGTACACCTCGCCCGCTGGAACCGCGAACCCTTCCGTCACAATCTTGAAGTGATGGATCAAAGACTCCATCTGCGTCTTCATCTTCTCCCGATCCGGCAATACGATCTTCGGAGCGTCGGCCTTTACCGGTCCCTCCGGCATTCCGTCCAGCGCCTGCTCGATGATCTTCACCGACTCGCGCATCTCTTCCAGGCGCACCAGATACCGGCCCCACACATCGCACCGGTCCGAGACCGGAACGCGGAACCGGAACTTCTCATAGCTCGAGTACGGCATGTCGCGCCGGAGATCGAAATCCACTCCCGAGGCGCGCAGCGGCGGCCCCGTCACCCCCAGCGCAATCGCGTCCGCCGCCGAAAGATGACCCACATCCTTCAGCCGGTTCATGAAGATCGGGTTGCCCGTCAACAGGTTCGAGTACTCGTCGATCTTCTCCGGAAACGTGCGGATGAACCCTCGCACGCGATCGAAGAAATCCAGCGGCGGCTCGAGCGCCAGGCCGCCTATGCGGAAGTAGCTGGTCATCATCCGCTGGCCCGCAACCTGCTCGAAGATGCGCAGAATCTCTTCCCGCTCGCGAAAGGTGTACAGGAAGACCGTCAGCGCGCCAATATCCATCGCATGGGTGCCCAGCCACACCAGGTGCGAATTCAGCCGCGTCAGCTCTGACAGCAGCACCCGCATCCACTGCGCTTTGTCCGGAATCGGCAGCTCCAGCAGCTTCTCCACCGCCAGGCAGTAGCAGAGGTTGTTGTGCATCGGGCTGAGGTAATCGATCCGGTCGGTCAGCGGAACCACCTGCTGATAAAACTTCGCCTCGCAGGTCTTCTCGATCCCCGTGTGCAGGTAGCCGATCTCCGGATACAGCCGCACCACCACCTCGCCGTCGATCTCCAGCACCAGTCGCAACACCCCGTGCGTCGATGGGTGCTGCGGCCCCATGTTCAAAACCATTGTCTGATCGCTTGCGCCCTCGGCTACCGGCGCTTCCAGAATCGGCTGGCTCATCCAATCTCTCTCCCGCAGCTTGCTGTCCGCGCTTCCGGATTCATCCCTGCCTTAATAATTCATGCGTTGCCGAGCTACACTGTCGCGCTCGCAACTTGCTTGCCTGCAATTTCGGCCCGTCGGTTCCTGTCGCTTCCCGTCTATTATCGATACCCTTCCACCGGATAATCCTTCCGCAGCGGATGCCCCTGCCAGTCGTCCGGCATCAGAATCCGCCGCAGGTTCGGATGACCCGTAAACGCGATGCCAAACAGGTCAAAGACCTCGCGCTCGTAGTAGTTCGCCGACGGCCACACCGCCGTCATCGACTCGATCCCAGATCCCGTTCCTGCTTCCGATCCCGGCAACATCACCCGCAGCCGAATCCGTTCCTTCAACCCATGCGAAACAATGTGATAACTCACCTGAAACCGCGGCTCCGAGGGGTACCAGTCCACCGCCGTCACATCTTCCAGAAAGTTGTAGCCCGCCGCCTGCGCTGCGCGTCCCGCAGCCACCACAGAGTCCGCCGCTACCGTCAGCGTCAGCTCCCCGCGGTCCCACCGCGCGTCCAGAAATCCCTCGCCCAGCCCGGCCACAAACGCCGCTACCGCCGCGTGCTCGCCCATCTCCCGCAGTACCGCTTCCTTATCCGCCAGCGTCGCGCTCATCCACCGTCCCCGTTCGTTTCGTTAGAGGTCGCCCTTGTCGTTCGACCAGTCCAGAATGCCCTTTTTCACAATGTAATACAGACCCACCGCCACAAATCCCAGGTACACCAGCATCTCCCAGAACCCGAAGAACCGGCTCCCCGTCAACCCTGGCAACTGGCGATAGATCACCGCCCACGGCATCATGAAAACCACTTCCACATCGAACAGGATGAACAGCATCGCCACCATGTAGAAACGCACACTGAAGCGGCCCCGCGCGTCCCCCACAGCCTCAATGCCACACTCATACATGTCCAGCTTGGTCTTGCTGTTCCGGTGCCGCCCGATGAACCACGACCCCACCGCCATCCCCAGCCCCAGACCAAATGCCGCAACGATCTGCAACAGCAGCGGCAGGTATTGCCAGATGTAAGGAATCTTCATGCCTGTCCCTTGTCCCCGTTCCGAATCTCCGTGCCTTGTCGCCGTCGGTGACTCAAAAACTACGATGCAAACAATCGCTCTCCCGACAGCCTCATGCCCGCCAGAAACGCCCCGATAAGCTGAGCTTAGGTTTTCACCGGCCCTGAGTCAAATCGGCACCAGGCTTCCCGCAAGCTATCCCATGCCTGATTTTCCATCGACTTCTACATCCTAATATGCGCAACCCAGACAACCACCTGGAGCAGTCTGCTCAACAGTACGAAAGCCTGTTCGCAGGATCATGACGCGGGAAAACCGAGCGCAGAGTTGTACCAAAACGGAACCCGTTACTTCCGTCATCTGAATTCATTTTCTCCTCCGCCGATGTACAGGTTGAGGATAACTGACATGGCGACTTCCACCAGCAATCTCGTCTACGGCAAGCCCACCGCCCACCTGGCCATCCGGGTCAATTCCGGCATCGCCGCCTCGCAGACCGCCGTCTTCCGCGCCCGACAGATCTCGCCCGAGCACGGACGCGCCATCGAGATGCTCAGCCACGCCATCGAGTATCTCGCCGACGAATTCGCCCTCGAATGCATGCAGTGGAAAGGCCAGCCCCAGAAAGCCAATCCGGTTCTCGCCGCCATCGAGCTGCTCAAGGCCAAGAACCGCGAGGTCTACTACGCCTGCCCGTTCTCTCCCACCCTCGCTCAAAAGCTCCGCTCGCTCCTCCAGTGGACCCTCAACGCGCC
>JAJZFR010000310.1:5928-8658 GCA_021805265.1 Acidobacteriota bacterium
ACAAACGGCACAGAACAAACGGCGGGGAACAGTCGGCAGGGAACACGCACAGCGGCAGCGAGCCTGAGGCTCAACTCCACGCCAGCAGCGCGAACAGGATCATCCACGCCAGGCCCATCGTGTGCCAGTACCACGCTATCGAGTCCACCGCGATCTGGCGATACTCCACCTTGCGCAGCAACGGCAGCAGCGCCAGGCTCAGCGTCAGAGCACCCAGGCCGATCAGCAGATGAACCGCGTGAAACCCCGTGATGATGTAGAAGAAATAGCTCGCCGGAGTAGCCCAGCGGCCAAAGCCGAATCCCCGCGCCGTCAGTTGCGCCCAGCCCTCGTACTGCCCCACCAGAAACATCCCGCCCAGCGCCGCCGTCGCAGCCAGCCAGGGCAACGTCCGACCCAGTGCCGGGCGTCCCAGTCCAAGCCACTCTTCCACCACATCCAGCTCGAAAAATATCCGCCGTCGCCCCACCTCCATCGTCAGGCTGCTCAGCAGCAGCACCGCCGTGTTCAGGTAAAGAATCGGTGGAATGTGGATCGGGTGCCAGTCGCCCACAAAGTCGCTCGTCCGAGCGTCGAAGTGACCCGTCCCCTGATGCGCGAAAAACATCACCGCCAGCGACAGAAAAAACACCATGTCGCCCGCCAGCGCAAATACCATCACCGTGCGCACTCGCGTCAGCAGCTCCCGCGGCCCCATCCGTCCCGCGCGTCGCCACGCGTCATCGTCCCCGCTTCCACCGCCGCCCGTCGGACGCCGGTCAACCGGAGGTTTCCCGCCAATTCCAGGATCCTTCTTCTCGACTTCAACCGGATTGCGGATAAATGTGGCGGGCATGGGAGGTTTGCCTCGTGATGCGAGATTACATCTTCTCTAACTCCGATGCACGAAAAAGTGGGAAGTTTCCTTTTGCACGGTGCAAAGTGGGAACTCTTTTCGCCCCTCAAGCCCCTGCAATCATCCGAACAAAATAGCCATGCACCCGCCGATCCCGCGACAGCTCCGGATGAAACGTCGCCGCCAGCAGCCCATCCTCCCTCACCAGCACGGGAAATCCATCCCGCTCGGCCAACACTTCCACTCTCGGCCCGGCATCCACAATCCGCGGCGCGCGGATAAACACCGCCTCCAGCGCGCCACCCTCCAGCCTGGTTTCAAGGTTCAGAATCGCCGACTCATTCTGCCGACCATACGCATTCCGCTCCACCGCAACGTCCAGCACACCCAGCGACCGCTGCGCCGGGTTGCGCACCTCCCGCGCCAGCAGGATGCACCCCGCGCAGGTCGCAAACACCGGCCTCCGCTCGGCAAACGTCCGCAGCGCGTCAAACAATCCGCCACGCTCCAGAAACTTCAGCATCGTCGTCGATTCGCCGCCCGGCATCACCAGTCCATCCAACCCAGCGCGTTCAGCTAACCCCGAGCTTCCGTCAGGCCCATCGCTTCCAGCCAGCCCGGCCCCGCTGCCCGCCAGTTCCTCCGCCGTCCTCACCAGCACAGCCGTCGCGCCAGCCTCGGCCAGCGCCGCCGCGTGCGCCGCATAATCCCCCTGAATCGCCAGTACCCCAATCTTCGGTCCCATTTTCTGCAAATTCTTCTCCTTGCCCACTCGCTTGCTTAAGAATAGGTCATTTTCAAACCGCTGAAATCTACCCAATTTCCGCTGGGAATCTCTTTCCAATGGGATTATCATTGGCTTGCGAGTTTTTTTGGATCCGCGCCGCGCGAAATCTCATCGCTGCCTTCCGAAAGCGGTGTACTATCAGCAGCGTTCAACCCCACGCCAGGAGGGGAATCCAAGGAGGGACAATCATGGAACGACGCACTTTTCTCCGCAATGCTTCGATCGCGGCCATCGCTTCCGGTGGCAGTCTCCAGGCTGTTGCCACTTCCTTGCCCGCCAATCCCATCCAGCGGCGCAAGCTGGGATCGACCGGCGAGGAGCTTTCCATCCTCGGCTTCGGGGGCATTGTCGTCATGGACGAAACCACCGGAGAATCCTCGAACATCGTTGCCGAAGCGGTCGATCGCGGCGTCAATTATTTTGACGTTGCCCCCAGCTACGGCAATGCGCAGGAGCGCCTTGGCCCGGCCCTCGCGCCCTATCGCAACAAGTGTTTTCTGGCCTGCAAGACCGAGGGCCGCACCAGAGACGCCTCGAGCAAACAGCTTGAAGAATCTCTGCGCCTGCTCAAGACCGACCATCTCGATCTCTACCAGTTTCATGCGCTCACGAAAATGACCGAACTCGATACGGTTTTAGGTCCTGGCGGAGCCATGGAGACCATGGAAGCAGCCCGCAGGGAAGGGAAGATTCGTTTCATCGGCTTTTCGGTCCATTCCGCGGAAACAGCGCTTGCCGCCATGGACCGCTATCCCTTCGATACCATTCTGTTTCCCCTCAACTGGGTGCTCTTTACTCAGGCCGGTTTCGGCCCCCAGATTCTCCGGAAGGCGCAGGAAAAGAAGATGGGAATCCTTGCCCTCAAAAGCATGGCGAAGACAGTTTGGCCAGCCGATCAGAAAGTTCACTCTGCTCCCAAATGCTGGTACCAGCCCGCCGCATTCCCCCACGAAGCCTCGCTCGGTCTCCGCTGGACCCTCGGCCACCCCATCACTGCGGCAATCCCTCCCGGAGACGAACGCTACTTCCGCCTCGCCATGGATGTAGCCCAGAACTACAAGCCGCTCGACGCCCTGGAAGAGCAGGCTCTGCTGGCTGGCGCAGAGGG
>JAJZFR010000354.1 GCA_021805265.1 Acidobacteriota bacterium
GGTGCGGACGATCTGTTCGGCGCGGTCGAGGACTTCGGCGAGGGTGAGGCAGGTGGAGTCGAGGATGATGGCGTCGGCGGCGGGACGGAGCGGGGAGATGGCGCGGTTGCGGTCGCGTTCGTCGCGGTCGTGGAGTTCTTTGGCGACTTCGTCGGAGGGGTTTGCGGGGTGGGATGAGATGGAGTTGGGGGCGGTCTGGTCGAAGCGGCGCTGGCCGCGGACCTCGGGTGAGGCGTCGAGGAAGATTTTGACGTCGGCGTGGGGGAAGACGACGGTGCCGATGTCGCGGCCTTCCATGACGACGCCGCCTGCGGCTCCGAGCTGCTGCTGGCGTGCGACCATCCAGGCGCGAATCTGGGGATGAACGCTGACGCGCGAGGCGGCGTCGGTGATGGCGGGCGAGCGGAGCAGGGCTGTGACGTCTTCGCCGTCGAGAAGGACGCGGTTGCCGTCGGGCTGGGGATCGAGCGCGATGAGGGTTTGAGCGGCAAGCTGGCTGAGGGCAGCGGCGTCGTCGAAGGCAGCGCCGCTGCGCTGGGCTTTGAGGGCGAAGGCGCGGTACATGGCTCCGGTTTCAAGATTGAGCAGGCCGAAGCGCGCGGCGAGATGACGGGCGACGGTGCTTTTGCCGGCACCGGCCGGCCCATCAATGGCGATGATGAGAGGACGCCCAGCGGTGGCTTGCTGGGCGGGCTGCTTTGCCGTGCCGGGGATCACCGTGCGCGATTCCTGGCGACGGGTTTGGCGGCTTTGGGCCGGGATGAGGCCGGTCGCGCAGCGGAACGCGCGACGGAAGGCTGGCGCGCGGAGGCTCCGGCCATGCTGTAGCGTTTGGAGGCAGAGCTGCGCGGGGCGCTTTCGCTGCGTCGTGTGCTGGGTCGAGCTGAACTGGGCCGAGCCGAACTGGGTCGAGCCGAACTGGGCCGGGCAGAACTGGGCCGAGCGGCAGGATGGCGTTCGCTGGGTCGAGCCGCGGCCATGGGTTTGGCCACGGGACGGCTGCCGTTGAGGCGAGAAGGGGATTTTGCGGCTGGCCTTGGCGTGGGTTTGGCTGCGGTTGCGGGGTGAGCGGATGCGTGCGCGGGTGTGGCCGGGTCGGCGCGGAAGACGCGCTTGGGTCGCGCGGATGGGTTTCTGCGCTCGGTGCCGTGCTCGTTCCTGCGTTCGGAGGTTTTGCGCGCGGGTCCGGAGGCTTTTCCGGAGTTTCTGGAGTGCGCTTCACTGCGGGCGCGATCGCCACGGTTGGGTCCGGAGACAAGCGCGCGTGCAGCGGGTCGTGCGCTGCGTCGCGGAGCGGCCTGACGCTGCTCGGTCTGGCGCTGCTCGGGCTGGCGCTGCTCGGGCTGGCGCTGCTCGGGCTGGCGCTGCTCGGTTTGGGTTTGCTGCGGAGCGGTCTGCGCATCGGGCTGGGGCGAATGGGAGTGAGCCGTGCGCTGGCGGTCGGCAAAGGCGGCCAGAGAGACGGATTCGCTGGGGGACCAGTCGCGCTCTTCGGTGAAGCGCTGATAGCGGTTGAGATAGCTGGAGCCGTTGATGGAGAAGGACGGCTCGGCGGGGAATTCAGGGAGGGTGCCGGCGACGTAGTAGAGCGGCACCTGGCCGAGGGTGGTGGTGTGAACCTGGCGGGTGGCGGCGAGTCCGCGGACGACCTCGCGAATCTTGCTGCGGGCGGTGAGCGCGGCGAGGAACATCTCGACGTCTTCCATGGAGGCGGCGATGACGGCCTGAAGATAAATGGAGGCGAGCACGGAGATGGCGGTCACCTGTGAGGTGGACGCGCCTTCGGCGATGGCCTTCTGGAAGCGCTGGCGGAGCGGCTGCCAGAGAGCTGGCTTGCCTGGCTCGGGGACGACGGGAATGACGCGAAGCTGGCGCCACAGCTCATGGAGAGCGCGCAGGGTGGCGGATTCTGTGACTTCGCGTCCGAGGGCGTCGCGTAACTGAGGCGCGGACTGGTTGCCGGTCTCAAGCTGTTTGGCGACCTGAACGGCAAGCTGCGAGACCTGACGGGAGCCGGTGAGCTGAGGCGGACGACGCCAGTCGCGGTCGCCGCGCAGAGCATAGACGTAGGGCAGAACCCAGCTTGCGACGACGTAGTCGGGCTGGTCGCCGGGCTGTCCGTTGAGGCTGAGACGGACGGCGACGCCCTCGGCCTCAAGCCGGACGAGAAGGTGGTCAGCGGTCGAGACGAGATCGAGATTGGTCTCGGTGACGCGCCTGCCGGCGATGGCTTCGACGAAGGTGGGGGCGGTGAAGCCCGCCTGCACAGACCGAGGCAAAAAGAGACAGAGTCCTGTCTCCTCGATCCAGGTACGGACATCTTCGTATTGCGTTGCGGCGTGTCCGTTGTGGCGCATCCTCTCGGAGCGCGCTGCTTCCAATTGCTCTGCTGTCAAAGAAAACCTCTTTCCAGGCTGATTCGCGTGGACTCTGGACTGCGAGAGCCGGTGGCCGGTGAAAAATCGCTGCGTCGAACGGGGGTGAAACGAAGCAGCGCCGGGCCGAAACTCGAATAGAATCAACGCGATCTGGCGGAATTGCGAGTCACAGATGCTTCCTTGGAAGCAAAATCTGCGCTCTCCAGAGGATTTAAATCCGCTGGAATGCCCGCTGGATCTCTCTCCAAGAATACCTCAAAGTGATTGGACGTCCATGGGGACAAGAGGTTGGGTGGGCAGTTTTTGATAATTCTTCGAGGAGCCAGGCCATTTTTTGGGGTTCGAGGGGGGTGTTGATCTTGATGGCGGCGTGGCAGGCGATGGAGGCGGCGACGCGTCCGCGGAGGGTGACGAGGTCGGCGGGAAGGTCGCGGCGCGGCAGGGGCGCGTCGGGGAAGTTGTCGAGGTTGCCGGTCTGGCTGCCGGCCTGACTGCCGGTCTGTTCGATGACCTCGGTGAGCATGCGCTCGAGTTCGCGGCCTTCAAGGCCAATGGGCGCGGCGTGGATGGCGATGGTGCGCGGTCCGAAGGGTTGCGCCTCGAAGCCGTTGCGCTCCAGCTCATCGGCGATGGCGGCGAAGACGACCATCTGCCAGGGTTGCAGCTCGACGAGGACGGGCATGAGCAGGCGCTGGCGCTGGACGGATTCGACGTCGCGGCTGGCGAGGATTTTTTCAAAGAGGACGCGTTCGTGGGCGACGTGCTGGTCGATGATCCAGAGGCCGTCGTCGTTGACGGCGAGGATGAAGGAATGGCGCAACTGGCCGAGGGGGCGCAGCGAGGCGAGGCCGTGCAGGGAAGCTGGGTCTGGCTCTGCTGGGGGCAGACCGGCTTCTGTGGCGGGGCTGAGCGGGGCCAGCAGCGCGGGCAGGACGGATTGCCAGTCGAGGGGCAGGGACTGCGCGGAGGCGGGAGATGGCCGCGGTTGCAGGTGGAAGGGTTCGGCGTCGGCGTGGAGACGAGCCAGGGAGTGGTCTGGCTGGAACTGGCCTTCGGAGTCGGGCAGCGTGTATGGCGGTGATCCGGCGGGCAGGCCGGGATCGTCGGAGGGTCCGGGCAGGTGGGAGGCGACCTGCGGAAGCAGCGAGGCGGCCGAGGAGTCGAGCGCGGTGAGGAAGGCGGCAGCGGGCCGGGAACGGACGAGAGCGGCGCGCAGGCTGTCGCGGAGGAAGTCGTGGACGAGGCTTTGCTGGCGGAAACGGACCTCGGTTTTGGCGGGGTGGACGTTGACATCGACCTCTTCGGGCGGCATTTCAAGGAAGAGCAGAGCGACGGGGTAGTGCGTGGGCGGGAGGATGTTGCGATAGGCCTCGGAGACGGCGTGAAGGAGTTGGCGGTCGCGGATGAGGCGTCGGTTGACGAAGAGGTAGATGGAGTTGCGATTGAGCTTTTGCAACTCGGGCGCAGAGTAAAAGCCGCTGAGGCGGAGATGGCCGGGATGGCGGCGCGGCTGGCCGGGATCGAGCTTCCAGGGCGGCGGCTCGGGGAGTCCGGCGCGATCGAGCGGGGATTCGGCGGCGACGGGCAGAAGCTGGCGGTGAGTTTCTGCGCCGAAGACCTGAAAGACGCGCTCTTCGCTGCGCTGGACGGGCGGGGCGAGCAGGAGGGTGTGGGTGCCGCTGAGCAGCTCGAAGTGCTTGTCTGGATGGGCGAGGGCGTAGTGGGTGACGAGCGCGGTGATGTGGGCGGTTTCAGTGGATTCGGCGCGCAGGAACTTGCGCCGGGCCGGAGTGTTGAAGAAGAGATCGTGGATGGTGAAGCAGGCTCCCGGGGGCAGCGCAGCGTCTTCGACGGCGAGGATTTTGCCGCCGGCGATCTGGATGCGCGTGCCGATGGCGGGTGCGGCTGAAGAAGTGGAGCCGGATGGGGCAATTTCAGGCGCGGTTTCGAGCGTGACGCGGGCGACGGAGGCGATGGATGGGAGCGCTTCGCCGCGAAAGCCGAGGGTGGAGATGGAGAGCAGCTCGTCGGCGGTGCGGAGCTTGCTGGTGGCGTGGCGCTCGAAGGCGAGCAGGGCATCATCGCGGTTCATCCCGCAGCCGTTGTCGAGGATGCGGATGAGGCGTCGTCCGCCGGCTTCGATTTCGATGCGGATGCGCGTGGCGCCGGCGTCGAGGGAGTTTTCGAGCAGCTCTTTGACGACGGATGCGGGGCGGTCAACGACTTCGCCGGCGGCGATCTGGTTGGCGACCTGGTCGGAGAGGATGTGGATGCGGCCCATGCACCATTCAGACTATCGCAGCGACGGAAATCTGTAGCAAGCGTTCGTGTGACCGGGTTATGCGTGTTTGCGGTTCAGGATTGCGGTCAGCTCGCCGAGGTCGAGCGCTTCGACGCCCGGAGCAATGGCCTGGGTGGAAACGGATGCGGTGGATTTTCGGTGTACCACGGTCATGCGTGTCGCCCGGCTGCCAAGCGCTTTCTGCAGCGCAAGCAGAGGTCCGGCCATCGCCGGACGCACGGTCTTGCCTGCTTTCGCCTCGATTGCCCACAGACCGGCGTTGGGACGGGGAAGCAGAAAATCCACCTCCAGCCCCTGCTGATCGCGAAAGAAATAAAGCTCTTTCCGTTCCCCCCGATTGACCTGGCTTTTCAGGATCTCCGCCGCGACGAAGCCTTCAAAGAGCGCGCCCAGAAACGGAGAGCGCTCCATCTCGCTCTGACTTTCGATTCCCAGCAGATAACAGGCCATCCCGGAGTCGGCCCAATAGACCTTGGACGACTTGATGATGCGCTTGCCAAAGTTTTCAAAGTAAGGCGGCACGATGATGATCTGCCCGGTCACCTCCAGAATATGCAGCCAGTCGGAGATGGTGGGCACCGAGAGGCCAAGCGGTGCAGCGAGATCGATTTTGTTCAACACCTGGCCGTGGCGCGCAGCCAGCAGGGACAGAAAGCGGCGAAAAGTGACGAGGTCGCGCACGTTGGTGATGGCGCGCACGTCGCGTTCGAGGTAGGTCTGAAGATAGGAAGAAAACCACAGTGCGCGGGCTGCTGGCCGAGCCAGAACCTCGGGGAATCCACCATGGAGCAGGCTGACCTTTGCCGTCTCCGCCAGGCTGAGAGGCAGCAGGTGGAGAATCGCGGCGCGGCCCGCCATTGACTCGGTTATGCCCTGCATCAGCGGCGCCTCCTGCGATCCGGTGAAGAACCACTGGCCCATCCGGCGCGGCCTGGCATCGATCCGCGTCCGCACGTAGTCAAGCAGTTCGGGCACGTTCTGGATCTCGTCAAAGAGGACCGGTGGTTTGAGCGCTTCCAGGAAAGCCCGCGGGTCGCTCCGCGCCTGAGCCTGTATATCCGGGTCTTCGAGCAGGATGTACCGCGCGTGGGGAAATGCGCGTCGAAACAGGGTCGTCTTTCCAGCGCGGCGCGGCCCGGTGAGCACGAGCGCAGGAAAGTGGCGCGCGGCCATTTCAACGATCCCTGTCAGTTTTCTGTCGGCATAAACCATTGAGTAATCTTAAATGATACTTTAGATTTCTCAACACTAGAGATGCTTTTTATCCACACAAACCAAGCCCTGGCCGCGCGTGGAATCCGAGGACTGGGCTGCGAACTGGAGTCGTGAGCCTATTCGGTGATGCTCAAGGAGTAAATTTTTCCCGAACTGGCGAGGTTGGATGTGGTGATGGAACCGGGAGGCATGATGCCGTATTCGCCTTTGCCCAGCTTGGAGTCGAGCGTGAAGGCGTAGACGCGCGGGGCGATTTTGGTGGCGGTGAAAGGCACCTGATCGCGCGTGGCACCGCCGGAGGAGTGGATGACGCCGCCGGTCATGGAGCGGAACTCGCGATTGTTGCTGTTGACGCGGAGACGCAGCAGCAGATACTCGGTGGGTGCGGTGCCTTCCGGGACGTAGAGCGCGATGTGAACCGGAAAGGTGGTGACGAATTTCGCCTGCTTGCCGGGGATGTGTCCGTTCATGTCGCCTTTGACGATGCCGTCGGTGGCGAGGGATTTGAGGAAACCTCCGGATTTGTAGTTGATGACCTCGGGCATCATCTCCGTCCAGGTGCCGGATTTGTTCTGATAGTAGACGCCGACCTCGTCGATGCCGGGCGGCAGCGCGGAGTCTGGGTTGGGCGCGGCGGCGGACGAGGATTTGAGGCCGCTGGCTTTGTTGACGATGGCTTCGACCAGTTTGTCGTCGAGACCGGCGGATTTGAGCGCGATCAGGCCGCTGGGGGAGACATCAAATTTTGCCTGAGTCGCCTGGATGGTTGCGAGGATGAGGTCGTCGGAAAGCCCGGCTTTTTTCATCTGGATGACGCCGTCGTTGGTGAGCGTCTGTTGAGCCATGGAAGCAAGGGGAAAAAGCAGGAAGAGCAAAAGAACAAGTTTTCGCATGGCGGGACGATAGCACGGGAAGGTCCGCGGTGCAACAGGAATCCTGATGGTATTTGCCGGTCGCCGAGGATTGCCCGGCGCACTCGCCTGTGGTAGGCTGAAGGTCTGTGCCTATCTCGCAGGCAGTGCGAAAGTGTGCCTGAAGCGTGGTTCCGGGATCGGCGTCAGACGAGTGGCTTTGGAGAGAAGCCGAAGTGGGCTGGCGTAGCTCAGCTGGTAGAGCATCTGATTTGTAATCAGAGGGTCGGGGGTTCAAATCCCTTCGCCAGCTCCAGCGAAGTTTGCAGGGAAGTGGGTTGTGCGCGTCGATTGCGGAGTCACCGGAGCGGATGTGGAGTGGAGCATCCGGCAGGGACGATTCGGAGTGGACGCGGAGTGGCACAAGGTTTTTGAAGTGCCTGGCGGGATGGGCAGGATTCGATCCGACAGGCAGCATCCTCTCGCGGTGACCCCACAGAGGCGCAGAACAGGAAGGCCGGCAGGAATCCGGTTTCTTTTCGATGCGCGCAAGTGAGGAAGCCGGGTGGGATGGACGAGATGGGCACAGGTGGCCGAGTGGTTAATGGCAGCAGACTGTAAATCTGCCGTCCTTTGGGACTACGAAGGTTCGAATCCTTCCCTGTGCACCAGCAAAAGGCAGCGGGAAGAAGGCAGGACGGATGCCGGCAAGCGGGCGCGTGGAGCGGAAGTATCGAGTGGCTCTGGCGCTGTATGTGGTTCTGGGGGTGGTGGCCTGGACGACGTTGAGCAGCGATGCCGTGGAGGTTTTTGGCAAAGCGGTTCCGCTGCGGTTGTTGCCGGTGCTGGTTTTGTGTGGATTTGCGCTGCGGACGTGGGTGGCGATGCAGGCGGAACGGATTCGGCGAAAGGCGGAAGATGGCCAGCCGTGATGGGATCGGGCCGCGACGAGTTTGGAAGGGCTGATGTAGCTCAGTTGGTAGAGCACTCCCTTGGTAAGGGAGAGGTCACCGGTTCAATCCCGGTCATCAGCTCCAGAGTTTGATTCAGGGTTGGGCTGCTGCGGGAAGTTTGGGCGGCAGGGTTTGAGCGGGAGTAACTCAGTGGTAGAGTCACAGCCTTCCAAGCTGTTGGTCGCGAGTTCGATCCTCGTCTCCCGCTCCAGAGTTGGTCGGCGCAGGTAGCCGAATTTTGCAAGAGGGTTGGAATGTTCGAGCAGGCTGTTTTTCCGGTGCAGAATGCTGCGGATTTTGAAGCTTTGCAGGGCCGTGTGCAGGCGGCGTTTGCCGCGCCTCGCGTGGACCTGTTTCTGGCCTCGGTGAAGGCGCGGAAGTTGCGCGTTCGGCAGTTTGAGGCGATTCTGGCGGCGGGTTTGCTGGGCGAGGATGGGAGCCGGTTGTATGCCGCGCTGCCGGTGAGCGACCAGGCGTTGATGCGGGAGCGGTATCTGGCGCAGGTGGAACGGGTTCCACAGGAGCTGCGGCAGCGGTTTTCAGGGGTTTACGCCTACTATTGAGTGGGTGGAATTCACGCCGGCTGAAGCCGGAGAGTGCAAGCAACGGTAACAGCGTTCAGAAAGGGAATTTGGAGAGATGGCGAAGGAAAAGTTTGATCGCAGCAAGCCGCATGTGAACGTGGGGACGATTGGTCACATTGATCACGGGAAGACGACGTTGACGGCGG
>JAJZFR010000125.1 GCA_021805265.1 Acidobacteriota bacterium
CTCTATATATTAGAGTAATCTGTGTAATAAGAATTCAAGTTGAACGAGGGGGATTGTGATGAGCGAAAGTGTGAGTCAGATGCAGGAGTTGAACGAGCGGTTGAAGCTGATTGAATCGATGATGGCCGAGGGCCGGTGCAAGACGGAGAGCTGGGGGTGGTCGTTCGTGCTGTGGGGGGTGGCGTATTACGTGGCCATAGCCTGGGCGACGCTGGGCCACGCCAATATAGCCTGGCCGGTGACGATGATTGCGGCGGCGCTGTTGACGGCGTTGGTTGGCCGTCGGGTAAGCGTTGCGGGGCCGGAGACAGCGGCGGGTCGCGCGATAGGCGCGGTGTGGATTGCCGTGGGGGTTTCGTTGTTCGTGTTCTGCTTTACGGGGTCGATGACCGGTCACAGCGAAGTGAATGCCTTTCTGGCGGTGATCGAGTGCATGCTGGGTCTGGCGAACGCTGCTTCGGGGATGATTCTGCGGTGGCGGTTGCAGTTTGCGGTTGGCGTGGTGTGGTGGGGCGCTGCGGTTGGGACATTTCTGGTAACAGAGTCGCAGGCAAGCTGGATTTTTCTGGCGGCGATCTTCGTTTGCCAGATTGTCTTCGGGACGATCATGGCGGTTTCGGAGATGCGTACGCGAAGGCTGAGGGCGGTGCGTTCGGGGTCGGCTCATGCCTGAAAGCGCAGGTAGTATCGAGACGGATAGGGGATTGCCGGAGCTGAATCCGGTGATCCACGGGAAGCTGCGACTGGCGCTGCTGTCGCTGCTGGTAACGGTGGAGCAGGCGGAGTTTACCTGGCTTCGCGGGAAGACCGGGGCGACGGACGGAAACCTTGGAGCGCAACTGGGCAAGTTGGAAGAGGCTGGGTATGTGGCGCTGGAGAAGAAGTTCGTGGCGCGCAAGCCGCAGTCGCTCTACCGTATAACGGAGGCCGGGCGAACGGCGCTGGGTGAGTATGTTCAGGCGCTGAGGCGGTTGCTGGGTGGTGCTCTGAATGGTTGAGACGGGCATTCGCTGACCGAGGGTCAGCGAATGCTGCGCGTCAGATGTGGCAGCTTGCGAGGCCGCGTTTTTCGAGGTAGCGCTGGTGGTACTCCTCGGCGCGCCAGAAGGTCTGGGCAGGCTCGACAGTGGTGACGATGGGCCGGGGGGCGAACTTGCCGTCGTCGGTGATCTGGGCGATCATGGCCTCGGCCTGGGCCTTCTGTTCGGGGGAGTGGTAGAAGATGACGGAGCGGTACTGAGTGCCCCAGTCCGGGCCCTGGCGGTTCTTCTGGGTGGGGTCGTGGATGGCGAAGAAGGTTTCCAGCAACTCGACGTAGGCGACCTGGAGGGGGTCGAAGTCGATCTCGACGACCTCGGCGTGTCCGGTTGTGCCGGTGCAGACATCCTTGTAGGTGGGGGATTGGGTCGTCCCCCCCTCGTAGCCAACGGATGTTTCTGTCATGCCGGGAATGCGGGCAAAGGCTGCTTCGACCCCCCAGAAACATCCTGCGCCAAATGTAGCTTTCTGCATGCTTGCCTCCAGTTTGGGTTAGATGCTGGTTTGTGGCGGATAGATCCACCGGTCCGGGTAATGTTCCGAGGCGTTATCGCTTGGGTTTCGGGCGGCCTTTGTTCTTGCCGGTGAAGGAGTTGCGGGCGCGGACTTTGGTGCGTGGCTGGCCATCCTGGTCGAGTCGGACGCGGGGGACGCTGTTGCTGCCGCCGGGCTGGGGTTTGGGGGCGTCGGATTGCCTGGCGAAGGGTCTTCCGGCTGGGCGGGCGAATGGTTTTCCGGAGGCGGCTGGCCGACCACGGAATGGGCCGGGGCGTTGGGATTGTGGACTGCTGTCTTGATTCCGCGAGGAACTTTGGTTCTGGCGGTCGAACCTGTCTGGCCTGTCTAGCCGGTCAGGTTTTGCAGCAAAAGGTTTGGAAAAGGGCTTGGCGGAAGGCCTGTCGGTGTGTGGACGATAAGGGCGCGGGGCACCGGTTTGTGGACGGCCAGATTGTGGCCTGGCTGTTTGCGGCCTGTCAGTTTGCGGTCGGTCGAGACGTGGTCCGCCGGGATAGGCCCGGATGGGTCGTGGTTGCTGGCTGCCGGCGTCTTCCGGGTTTGAGTGGACGCGGGCTGGTGTGCTGTTGCGGGTTGGTTGAGGTCTGTTGCCACGGTCGGTCCGGTCAAAGGGCGGGCGGGCATTGCTGCGCGGCCGTTCGGAGCTGGTCCGGGGGTTGCCGGGCCGGGCACTGGCGCGAGGACGGTCTTCGACCTGCTCGATTTTGAGGCGGAGGTTTTTCGAGGCGCGATCCGGGTTTTGGGCCGCCGGGTTTAGGGGTGCTGGATTGTGGGACTCAGGCTCGAAATCCTGTTCGGGGCGATTTTTTCGCGGGGGCAGGACGTAATCGGTGACCGGTGGCTGGGTGGAGGGGCGACGCGCGGGAGCGGAGAATTTCGCTGGGCGCGAGGCGTCGGCGGCGGGGCGCGAGGCAAAGCGCGGCGCGGGGCGCGAGGTGGAGTTGTCACGCGCAGGAGAGCGGCGGTCGCCGGTTGGCGAGCCAGGTTTAGAGAAACCTGGCTTCGAGAAGGCCGGTTTCGAGAAAGCAGGTTTGTTGAAGGATGGCCGGCTGAAACTGCGGGCTTCGGGCGCAGATTTGTCGGATGTCCTCGGGGCGGGGAATCTCGGGGCCGCATTGGCGGGGAGGTCAGCCGTGGGGGGATGGATGGCTTTGCTGGCTGGAGGCACGGCGGGGTGACGGACGGAGCGGCCCGCTTCGCGAGGCAGGAGCGCAATGGGCGGCATGCGATTCTTTTTCGGTTTGTACTTGCCGTCGGCGGCGAGGCGGAGGAGACGCAGCTCTTCCGGGTCGAGTTCGCGCATCTTGCCCGGCTCCTGATCGAGGATGAGCGGGCCGTATCCGACGCGGCGGATCTTTTCGACGTGGTGGCCGATCTCTTCGAACATCTTGCGCAGCTCGCGGTTGCGGCCTTCAATGAGCACGACTTCGTACCAGGGGTTGTCGCCCTGACGGACGGGGCGAATGCGGGCCGGGGCGGTGCGGACGCGTCCGGAGCCGGTGCCTGGGCGACCGCGCTCGATCACGACGCCGGAGCGGAGAGCTTCAAGCATCTCCTCGGTGGGCTGGCCTGCGACTTTGACGAGGTAGACTTTTTCGACGCCTGAGGCGGCGCGGGTGAGCTTGTTGGCGAGTTCGCCGTCGTTGGTGACGAGCAGGAGTCCTTCACTGAGGTAGTCGAGACGTCCGACGGGGTAGAGGCGCTCCGGCTCGCGGTCAAAGAACTGCATGACGGTGGGGCGTCCCTCGGGATCGCTGACGGTGGTGACGTAGCCTTTGGGCTTGTTGAGGACAAAGTAGCGGATGCGTTCGGTGGAGTGAAGGAGCTTGCCATCGACGCGGATGTGGTCGCGCGTGAGGTCGGCGCGGGAACCTAGCTCGGTGACAATGGCACCGTTGACCTGGACACGGCCCGCAAGGATCATGGCTTCGCCCTTGCGGCGGGAGGCTACGCCGGTTTTGGCGAGGATCTTCTGGAGGCGCTCGGCGGTGTTGGCGAGGATCTTCTGGAGGCGCTCGGCGGTGTCGGCGGGAGCGGATTTGGAAGCTGGCTTTGCGGGTGGTTTCGAGGCAGCCGGTGCTTTTTTCGAGCGCTTGGGGGCGGCCAGTCCGGCGGGCTTTGTCCTGGTGGGTTTGGGTGTTTCCGCTGGGGCGACGGTCTCGACGGCTTCCAAAATCGGGGCTGCTTCAACGGGAGCGGCTGGCTGGGGCTGGGCGGCGGGCAGAGATTCCACTGCGGCTGTCGCTTTGGCCGTGGACTTTCTGGCGCGAGCGGGCCTGGTTTCGGCTTGTTCGGCTTGCACGGCTTGCTCGTTTTGCTCGGCTGCCTGGGCTTTGGCTGTCCTGGCTTTGACTGTCCCGGCTTTAGCTGTCTTGACGGGGGTCGTTCTGGTTTTCGCCGCTGTGGCTTTGACGGCCTTGGGCGCTTTGGGCGTTTTTGTCGGGGTGGTTTTCGGCTTCGCTGCGGCTTCCGCTGGTTTGGCTTCTTTGGTGGCTTCGATGGGGGATTTTTTCGTGCGTGGCTTGGTCGCCATGGTGTTTCCTCGATTTCTCGTCCGGTCTCTCGACGGGCGATGGTTGTATCCGACTCTTCCGAGCCGCACTCCGCCGCGCTTTGCGGGGAGAGTAGCCGGGGGAATACGGGTTGGTACTTATCTTGTTTGACTCACTCTGCTGACTCACTCAGCTTTGAGGGTCTGGTTTCGTTCCCTCGGAAGCTAAAGCCTCTGTTATGTTGCTGCACTCAGGTGCGGGCGGAAGGATGGACGGCTCACTGGAGTGCGTTTTCCGGCTGTTCGGCCTCTGTGCCAGGGTCGGCGACAGGCTGGTTGGCGTCGGACTCCATGGCTTCGATTGCGGTGTGCCGGTCATCCTGCCGGGGGTCGAGCTGGGCAACGCTTGTCTCCGCGTTGGTCTCCGCGCTCTCGAACAAGTCGCCCGGCTGGTCGGAGTCGGCGAGGGTTTCGGTCAGTTCGAGGGCGGCCATTTTCTCGAACTCTTCCATGGATGGCAGCTCGGAGATGTCCTTGAGGCCGAAGCGCAGGAGAAACTCTTTGGTGGTTTTGTAGAGCATGGGCCTGCCGACGACCTGCTTGCGTCCGGCGGTGGCGATGAGCTTGCGGCTGATGAGGGAGCCGAGGACGCCAGCGGAATCGACGCCGCGAATTTCGGCGACTTCCGGGGCAGTGACGGGCTGTTTGTAGGCGACGACGGCGAGGGTTTCGAGGGCTGGCAGGGAGAGCTTGAGCGCGGGCTTGAGGCTCCTGACGAAGGTGCGGACGGCGTCGTGGCACTCGGGCTTGGTGGCGAGGCGATAGCCACCGGCGATCTCGCGGATTTCGATGCCGCGGGAGTCGTCGCGGCAGTCGTGGATGAGTTCATCGAGGAGTTGGCGGAGAACTTCGCGGACCTCGCGGGCGTTTTGTTTTTCTTCCTGGCGGCTACGGGCTTCGTCGTCCTGAACGGCTTCCGCAGCGGAGCCGGCATCGGGCGATGGGTTTTCGTCCGTGTCGTCGAGTTGCTTCTGGCTTGAGTTGTCTTCGAGTGAGAGGTCCAGCGGGGCGGGATGGTCGAGGGGTTGAGCCGTTGGTTCTTCGGCGGCAATCGAGCGCTGCCGTGCGCTCCACAGCAGGGCTTCCTCGGCGAAGAGTTCGGCGAGCTGGGCGAGCGTAACAGGCTCCTCGGCGGCGTAGATCACGGCTTCAAGTTTTGCTTTCAAACTCATTCACACTCGGCCGCTCGCATGGGCGGGTAAAGTTGGCTGGCGTCCGTATCTCGATGCTGTCACTCGCGCGGACGGATTGATTGCCCGGCGTTCGATCTGCCTGGCATCGGCCATTCCTCGGATAAAACGGCACAGCTTCGCCGGTCGATTCCCTTTTCTGTGGCAGGGAATTCAACCCATGCGAGGAGATCGGAGTTTTGCCAACTCTCTGTATGGTACCGGAATTGGGGATTTGATGCTGGAATGAGGGGGAATTTCGTTGCTGAGGTGATGGATTGCCGTGGTGGGCACGAGTCTTGTTTGCGATACGGTGGCAGGCGAGCGATACTTCTATGCGTTGAAGGAGAACGCGATGAAGCGAAGCTGGTTTGGCGGGTTGGTTGTGATGGCGTCTATAGCGATCATTGGTGCCGAAGCGCAGATGGCACATGAGCGGCTGACGACGCCGGGAAATGGGCCGGACGGACAGCCGCAGACAACGTTTCTGGCGCATCGGCTGGGAACCGACCACGCGGAGGGGATAACAACGCTGGACATGAACGGGGATGGCTACCCGGACCTGGTGAGCGGTGCGTACTGGTACGAAAATCCCGGGCCGGCGGGCGGGGAGTGGAAGCGGCACCAGTACCGCCAGGTAGGCACTCTGAACGAATTTGTGTCGGACAGCGGAGAGTGGACGGTGGACGTGAACCACGACGGCGCGCCGGACATTGTGACGACCGGATGGATGTTGAACGGGCTGTGGTGGTTCGAGAACCCGAAGAAGGCAAATGTGATGTGGGAGGAGCATAAGATCGCCGACAGCTACGACACGGAAGGCGGCACGATGGCGGACATCAACGGGGACGGAAAGCCGGATATTGCCCTGGCGCACTATAACCACTCGGGGATATTGTGGGTGGATTTCGCTGGAGCGGTGCCGAAGGTGCATCACGTGGGCAAGCGGGAGCAGGACGGGCACGGGATTGGCGTAGTGGACGTGGACGGGGATGGGAAGCCGGATATTCTGACGCCGTATGGGTGGTTCCGGAACATCGACGCCGACAAGGACAAGTGGGAGTGGCACCCCGACTGGAATCTGGGGGATGCGGGGTTTCCGATCCTGGGCTACGACGTGAACAACGACGGGAAGATGGACATCATTTACGGGCAGGGGCACAGCTACGGGCTGTACTGGCTGGAGCAGCAGGGGACGGGCGCGACGCGGCGCTGGGTGCGGCATACGATCGATGAGTCGTACTCGCAGATTCATGCACTGAAGCTGGCGGATATTGACGGCGACGGCCAGCCGGAGCTGATCGCGGGCAAGCGCTATCGTGGTCACAGCGGGAACGACCCAGGCTCATACGATCCTCTGGTGGTGTACTACTACAAGATCGATCGCGAGCACGGCACGTTTACCCGGCACGCCATCTCCGTGAACGGAACGGCGGGGATCGGGACGCAGATTATCGCGGCGGACCTCGACGGCGATGGGGACGTGGACCTGGCGACGGCGGGGAAGACGGGCGTACATTTCTTCGAGAACCTGACGATCAACAAGGTGGCCAAGGCGACGCGAGAAGAGGAACTGCTGCTCGACCGGAACTGGCCGTTTATCGGGGAAGGCCCGCGTGTGCAGCAGGAGGATGGTCCGGGGATTCAGTAATCGAAGTGGGCCTGGAGCGGGATTTGTGGGTTGGTGGGAACCCAGGTCCCCGGAGTTGCCGGGGAACCTGGGGCACCCGGAACGCAGGTCGGAAACACCGTAGGCGGGAATTCGGAACCCAGCACCCGGAATGCAGGTTGGAAAATCCGGACCTGAGGCACCCGGATTGAACATTGACGGAGGATGCGTCGGCGGATCAGCGGGCGGCTATGCAGGCGGCGCAGGGGCAGTTGCGTCGGAGGAAATCCCAGGAATAGATGCCGCTGGAGTGGCCGTCCTGCCAGTGGAACTGAATGGCGTAGCGACCGACGGCTTGGGCGCTCGATGGGCGCGCGGGCGCTTCGTAGAGCTGGAGCAACTGAGGCTGTCGGGGTTTGGGCTGGCCGGGCTGGCGTCCGTGTTGTTTGCGCTCCTCGACACAGGTGGCGCAAGGGCAGCCGTCGCGCAGCCACTGGAAGGTCCATTGGCTATGGTGTCCGTCGGCCCAGTCGATTTCCATGCCGGTGCCTTCTGACTTGAGGACGCGCACCTTGGCGGGTGTGAGCGCGTCGCGTGAGAGCTGGCTGGCGCGGTGCTCCTCGCGTTGTTTCTGTTCCTGTTCTTCGGGGGAGAGAAACTGGATGCCTTCGTGACTCATGTTTCTATTTTGCCTGAAAAGGGTTCAGGGGGCGATGCCGAGTAGAACCAGCGGAACGGCGGGCACTCCACGGCCTTCGCGGATGAGGTTGTAAAGCTCGCCTTCGTAGTAGGCAACGCCCGAGGACATCTGCTCCTGAAGCTCTTTCATGGGTAGAATTTCAACGCCTACGTCGATGACATCGCCTACATAGAAAGCCATGTGTTTCACGAAGAGGTCGTAGGCTACAAAGGAGTATTTGCCGAACTGAACCTCGACGGCGACACGCTCCTTCACAAAATCGGTCTGATTGTAGGAGTAGATTGGCCTGAGGCCCGCTGCTTCAATTTCGGCTTTTTGCTGATCGGCGGAGAGCTGCATGGTTTTGCGAATCAACTGCGCATCGGAGGTAACCCAGTAGGCTGTGCGTTGCTCGCTCCATGAGAGGCTTTTGAATAGGGTGTTGAAATTGCGATTCATTTCGATAGGCGAATAGAGCAGTTTGCCTTTGGTGCGAACCTCTTTTGATGTCTTGGTACGACAGGCCGCCGCGTCGATGTCTGTTATGACACTCCTGATCTGGGTCCACAGTTCCGGCTTGTGAACAAGCAGATATTCGAGTCCATTGAGATGCGAATACTGCTCGACGATCCTCACTCGTGTCCGCCCCCTGGCAGGGAGGGATCGTAGACAGGTTTATGCATGGGTCGCGTCTTCAGCGAGCCTTCGCGGAGGGACTGAACCCGTTCCCGAGCTATATCTACGTACTGCTGAACCACATCGCAACCGTAACCGATACGGTCGTGTGTTATCGCAGCGATGACGCTCGATCCAACGCCCATATATGGGTCGAAGACCGCATCG
>JAJZFR010000421.1 GCA_021805265.1 Acidobacteriota bacterium
AAGCATTCCAGCCGATTATAGGTTGTGGAATTCGTTCTCGGTGCGATCAATTACGGATGCTGGTTATGGATGCTGGCTGTTGCCCGCAACCCGATGCGGACTCTCCGGCGGCCCCAGATAGCTCGGCCTGATCTTCCCCGGCGAGACCACCAGCCGCTCCAGCACCAGCCCAGGATCAACCATGGCGAAGTGCAGCGTATGATACCCCGGCCCCGCGACAGGAAGCTGCGTTGCCACGCGCCGCACCTCATCGCTCACCACCTTCGCCCATGTCTTCTCTGAGAGGTCGGCGAGCGCATCCACGATCTGCGGCTGCCCATCGTCAAACCAAACTGCAAAACGCAGCCCCCGCCCCGGAACAAAGTTCAACGTCGGCCCGATCGTGGCCTCAACCTGCATCGGCCCAGTGTCGAAGAGATACATCCGGTAGTCCAGCCGAGGAGCCGCAAGCGGCGTCAGCACGCTCGGCGCAGTCACCGGAAAAACCGTCATCCCTGACCGCGTCGCCCCGTAGTCCGGTATCCGGTCCCAGTGAACATCGCCCGACGCTGTCCGCTCCGTCGTGTCTTCGGCCTCCACGGCCACGTACCCATCGCTCTCCGCAAAGCCGCTCAGCGTCTCGAGCGTCGGCACCGCTGGCGCAAAGGCGCTCACCGCAATCTGCATCGCCGCGCCGTGCGCCTGCTGAATCGTAATCGTCCCCGAACTCGTTCCCGCCGGAACCCGGTTCCAGTCCAGCGCAACCTCGATCCGCTGATCCGTCGTGACCGTGCCTTCGGTCGCGCTCAGTCGAATCCACGGCTGATCGGGCGAAGCCGTAAACGCGAACGGCTGCGCCCCGCGATTGAATATCTCCACGAACCGCGTCTGGTGCGCAAGGCTATCAAAGCTCAGCCGCTGCCGCGCAAACGGCATCGTCACACCTTCCGCCAACACCCCCATCCGCGCCTCCGGCCACGGCTCCACCTCGCTCACTGCGGGCATCACATTCACCGGAGGCTCCTGCCACCATGTGTACCCGAGATGCGTCTGGTCCATCATGTGGTTCCACTTGCCCCCGGCAACCTGGTGGTTATAGCGATCCTCGATGGCCGCGTCCTCGGCAAACAGCGCCCGCGCCTGGTCCGCCTGGGCATTCGCGCTCGCCCGACCCTCGATTGCGTAAAGATGATTCCGCCCCGCCGCAATATACAGCCGCGCCACGGTCCCCGAAGCCAGCACCGGATGCTCCACCAGCTCGAAGTACGCATCCTGCTCGCTCGCGGGCAGTTGCTTCGCGACCGCTTCAGCCTTGGCTTCGAGCGCTTTCCACGCCTCTTCCACGCGCTCGGCTTCCTCATAGTTCGTCAGGCTGAAAGTTGTCGGCTCCAGCAGCTCCGGCTTGCGCAACCCGTTCAGCTTCGTATACCCGGCAATCAGGTCGGCGATCTCGCTTGCGTGTTCCGCGTCAAACTCCCGCGCCGCCCACTGCCGCGTGTATCCCTCGAGGTCATCCTTGCCCCACCGCTTCGGATCCCGCGCATACGCGAGAAAAAACTCGATCGGAAACTCCATCGGCTTCAGGTCGCCCACGTTCACCACCCAGATGCGGTCCGCGCCATACTCGAGCGCCAGGTGCATCTGCTCCCAGACCTTCGGAATCGGGTTCGTATTCAGCCATTTGTAGTTGCGCGGATCGCCCACATAATCGAAGTGATAATAGATGCCCGCCCCGCCAGAACGCTTCCGCTCCGCCGCCGTCGGCAGCCGCCGTATGTTGCCCCAGTTGTCATCGCACCACAGCAGCGTCACGTCGTCCGGAACCCGCATCCCCTTTTCGTAATATGCCTGCACCTCTTTGTAGAGCGCCCACACCTTGGGGTCGGCCTCGAGCGTCGGCGTCGCGTGATCGGCCAGTATCCGGCGCTGGTCGGCCACGATCTTCTCCAGCAGCGTAATGTTCTGTCCCTCCGTCATCGGCATGTCGCCATCGCCGCGCATCCCCAGCGTAATCGTGCTTTCGTAGTTGCCATTGCGCTCGATCCCGTCGGTCCAGAACTTGTCCAGCACCGCCGCGTTCGTCGCATAATCCCACGGCCCCGTGCCGTGCCGCTTCCACTCCTGCTGCGCGCGCAGCATCGGTTCATGGTGCGAGGTGCCCATCACGATCCCGTACAGATCGGCCAGTCGAGGATTCTCCGGGTCGTCCTCATTGAAGGCGCTGCCCCACATCGCCGGCCACAGGTAATTCGCCCGCAGCCGCAGCAGCAGCTCGAAAACATGAACATAAAATCTGTGATTGTAGCCGCCGTAACGGGCATTCACCCAGCCCGTCAGCGCGGGTGCTTCGTCGTTGAGAAAGATCCCGCGATAGCGCACCGCAGGCTCGCCCTGCACATGACGCCCCGCGTCCACGTACAGCGCCTCATGATGCCGGATCGGCACGTCCGCCCACCAGTACCACGGCGACACGCCAATCTGCTCCGACAGATCGTACATGCCAAAGATCGTCCCGCGTTTGTCGCTGCCCGCGATCACCAGTGCTCGCGCCACGCCCGGCAGCGGATGCTCCACCACCTCGGTCAGCGTCGCCTCCCACTTGCCGGCAATCCCGGAGGCGTCGATCTTGTGACGAGCCACCAGCCCGTCAATCAGCTTGCTATGGCCCAAGGTGCCGATCAGCACCAGACCGTCTCCGGCAGCCTTGCCGCGAGGTACCGAGTCCGTCACCAGCGCCGGTTTCTGCCCGGTCACGCGCTCAATATCGGCCTGGAAATCCCCCGCCGCGCGCAGCACTCCGGCATCCTCACCCTTGTCCAGAATCAGCCTGGCCGTCTTCCCCGGCACCGCCAGCGGAAACGCGCCAGGCGAGGCCGCAAAAGCAACCATCTTCGGCTGGCCAAGCGCAAACCCGGCTGGAGCAGCCGTCAAAACAATCCCGGCAATCCCAGACAAGCAGCAAAGAGAACGCAACAGAGGAAACTTCATAGCGCACTCTTTCTACCAGCTAAATCGATGTAATTGCAAGCCGCCCCGCCCGACTGCGCGATCACAAGACCTTACGGAAGCCGCTTCCCGGTCGCCGCCACCAGCGCCTCCACTGGCGCAACAATCGGCAGCACCAGCACAGCCTGTGGCTTCTCCGCCGCCTTCAGCACTTCCATCCACTCTTCCTGCTGGGATGCGGTCGTCGGCTGGCGGCTCTCGAGCACCAGCAGGGCATCCAGGCCAATCCCCGCCACCTGCGACAAATTCGCCGAGAGCGGTGCCAACTCCGCCGTAATCGCTGAGCGATCAAGCACCGGTGCCAGCGCGTGGTCGTTGCCGCGCCACAGCGTCAGCCACTCCCGCGCCTGCTCCCAGTCAGCCTGCGTTCCGCTTCCCGCGGCAATGCGATTGGCCACCGCCGTGAACTCGCGCGCAACATCGCTCTCCGGCGGAACCGCATCCACCAGGTGATCGAGCGGCGTGTAGGTGAAGTAGTGGCGCAGGCCGCCGCGCGTGTAACCCTTGGGCGGCTGAACTGCCGACGCCAGCACCCGCAGCGCCTTCGGATCGCTCATTCCGCTCATCCGCTCGAGCATGTTTTCCGTCGTCGCCCGCGTGTCGATGCCCCACGCCGGAAGGCGATCCGTGAACGCTTCCAGTCTTGTGTACATGCTGTCCAGGTCGCGAACATTCGCCGGCGACCAGAAGCGCTCTGCGATTGCCGCCGTCCGGGGCCAGATGCGGCTGTCGATTGTTTCCCCGCTCACATATTCGCTCCAGATCGTAGCCTCCCCGCCCAGAATATTCTCCGCCTGCGCCGGGGTGAGTTTATCCGCAATCCCCTCCAGCGGATCCACCAGATAGTGCTCCGAAGCCGGCTGGCTCAGGTCGATGTAGTACCCATTCGACAGCAGCGCCCGATATCCCCGCTGCGCCGCATCCAGCAGCGAATCGCGCCCCCGCCACGACTGGATCACCACCTGCTTCGGTGTCTCCGGCTGCAACACCTCATCCCAGCCCTCCATGATCTTTCCGTGCGCCGCCACCAGCTTCTGCACCCGCGCCGTAAAGTACGCCTGCAGCGCCGCATCGTCCTTCAGCTTGTGCACCCGCATGAACTCCTGAATCCGCGGATTGGCGTCCCACTCCTTGCCGTTGCACTCATCCCCGCCGATATGAAAATACGCGTCCGGAAACAGCGCCGTCATCTCGCCCAGAAAGCGATTGAGGAAGACGTACGTGCTCTCCCGCGTCGGGTCGATCGCTCCATCCAGCACACCAAACGTCGTCGCAATCTGGTAAGGCCCCTTGCCGCTGCCCAACTGCGGATAACCCACCAGCCAGCTCTGCGCGTGCGCTGGCATGTCAAACTCCGGCACGACGCGAATTCCGCGATCCCGTGCATATTCCACCACCTCACGCATCTGCGGCTGCGTGTAGTACTGCCCGTTCGATCCCTTCCCCTGCAACAGCGGGAAGACCTTGCTCTCCGCGCGAAAACCCTGATCCTCCGAGAGATGCCAGTGAAAGACATTCAGCTTCGCCGCTTCCATCCCGTCCAGGTCGCCCAGGATCACCGGCAGCGGAATAAAGTGACGCCCGGTGTCGATCATCAGTCCCCGCCAGGGAAAGCGCGGCTTGTCCTCGATCATCACAGCGGGAACGGCAAACCCCTGCGGCGTGTTCCGCACAAGCTGCAAAAACGTTTGCAGTCCATGCATCGCTCCCAGAGGATTCGCTGCGGTAATCTCCGCTCCCTCTGCCGTCACCACCAGACGATAGCCCTCGTCCTCGCCCAGTTTCTGCACCAGATCGCTGTGCGTCTGGGTATGAATCGTCAGCGCATGGGAGGTCGAGTCCATCGGCTCAATCCCGAAGAGAATGCCGGTCACTCCCGTCAGCCGCGTAAGGAACCGCGCCCGCGCCCGCTCCAGCCGAGGCTCCGTGTAACCTGTGAGCTGAACCTGGAACTGCCCATTCAACAGCAGTTCCCCGGCCTGCCGCTCAACGTTCGCCGGCATTGGCATCAGCGGCAGCTCGTCGGTTGAAATTCCGGGGGCAGGTTGCGCCTTCGCGAAGAGCGGAAGGCTGCAAAGTACAGCAAAAAACCAGAGATTTCGGCGCATGGAATACATCGGGGCTCCGTGAGGATGCGGCTGGCGAGGCCAGCACACAACCTTCAGTCAACGATTTCTATTCAGCCTGTATCTTAACCCGAGCACCGCGCTGGAAAGCAATCGACCTGCCGGTTCCCGCTCAATACTTGTCGCGGAAGACCGTGTGATCGAGGTCCGGCCAGAACTCCTTCAACAGATTCGATAATCCGTCTACGCCGATCTGCAGCGCCACACGCTCACCGGTCTTACCCAGCCCCTGATCCGTCGAGGGATAGTAGAGGTTCGACACCGACGCCGCAACGCCATTGCCCAGCACCTCAGAGAAATTCGGCGTCGGATTCCCCTGGTTGTTGCGCGTGATCACGATCATTGACAACGCATACGCAGCCCGACGCACGCCGCTCCCGTGACCCAGCGTGTAGTAACGCGGATCCTCGCGCGTGAGATAGGGAAACACAAACTCGGTCATCAGGTTCCCATCGGTATTGTCGATGTAGCTCCGCCAGTAATACTGCGCATAGCCGGTGAATCCGCCGCCAAACGACGGATCCGAGTTCTGAAGATCGCCAATGCCGGAGAGGATGGCCACCTCGGCAAACGCCGAGTAATCGAAGCTGTCGCCCGCAAAGATGCCAAACTTTTCCCGCGTGCTGGTCGGCGGCAGTTTCACATCCGCCGACACCGAGCGGAAGTTGGGGATGATGTAGAGGATGCGCTTGGTCTGCCGCCGCTCCGCAAGCCCGGAAGGCCCATTCACCGTGGACGACGAGGTCGCGGAGGATGCCGGCTGGTTCTCTGGCTTGACCGATTGAGGCACCGGCGCATCCGGAAGCCCATCCCGCGCCTCCTCAGTCCTCGACGCCGGCGTGGCAGCACAGACGGGGACAACCGCAAAGAATATGACCCAATAAAGCCAGATGTATCCGTGAGTCGCTCGGCGCATGGGGGGAACCTGCTCCTGAGAACTTCAAGTCTCACTCATTGGATTCACAAAATGCAGAATCGATCCCGCTCTGATCCAAAACGAACAGGGATTATGGAAAAAATGGTCGCTTTCCGCATTCGCACGAAGGAGACCTGTCGGAACTCAGCCGAGAAACGCCTTCAGCGCGACAACAGCCGCCTCAATCTCCGCAATCGACAGCGCATAGCCAAAGCGCACATGTCCCTCTCCCTGCGCCCCGAAAACCGATCCGGGGATCGAAGCGATGTGCGCCTTTTCCAGCAGAATCTCCGCCGCTGTCCGGCTGTTCTTGTGGATCGTTTCCACGTTCGGAAAGGCGTAGAACGCTCCCGCCGGAGGCTCGCATTCGAGGCCAACCGAATTCAGCCCGGCCACCAGCAGATCGCGGCGTTTGCGATACTCGCCGAGGCGCATATCGATCTCCGATTGCGGCGTTTCGAGCGCCGCCAGCATCGCGTATTGCACCGGCGTCGGAACCCCGTTCGTCGAGTAGAGAACGATCTTTCGCAGCGCCGTCATGAACGGCTCAGGGGCCACAGCGTAGCCGCCGCGCCAGCCCGTCATCGCATACGTCTTCGAGAACGTGAAACAGGTGATGGTGCGCTCGGCCATGCCCGGCAGCGAAGCGATCGAGAAGTGTTTGCCCTCGTAGACCAGGTCCTCATACGCCTCATCGGCCACGACAATCAGATTGCGCGCCAGTGCGAAGGCCGCGACCTCTTCCGCCTCCTCGCGCGTGAACACCACGCCCGAAGGATTCTGCGGTGTGTTGTAGTAGATCACGCGCGTCTGCGGCGTCGAGAACTGGGTCAGCGTCGCGGTGATTCCATTGCGCCGCGCGGTCGAGGTAGGCACCAGCAGCGGCCTCGCCTGAGCGCCCCGGATCAGGTCGCTGATCGGCGTCCAGTACGGTGAAAACACCAGCGCGTCGTCGCCCGGATCGAGCACCGACTGGAACGCCCCATAGAGCGCCTGCGAGCCTCCCACCGTGGCGATCACCTGATCGACTGTCGTCGGAATGCCATTCTTCGCCGTCACCTTGGCTGCCAGCGCGCGGCGCAAAGGTTCAATGCCCGACGATGGCGCGTAGTGCGTCTGGTTGCGGATCAGCGCTTCCATCGCCGCGTACTTGATCGCCGCCGGAGTCTCGAAGTACGGCTCCCCGCCATGCAGCGCATGCACCGGATTCCCCGCTGCGCGAAGGGCCATCACCTTGTTGCGAATCTGAACGATGTCAGAAAACCCAACCTCTTCCAGTCGCCGTGCAATACGGATGTCCGTCGATACTCTTCCTGTGTTCATGCGCGTATTCCCTTCCCGTGCTCGAGAAACCCCATCGAGAACAGAATAGCGGATTATGCGCTGATCCTCGCGCGGAGTTGTGACCGTGTAAAAGGCAGCCGGCAAGGGGAACCAACACAGTGACGTGAGGCCAGCCCCCGTCGGTATGCTGATGGTGGAGGGTTCGTATCCATGCATTCGACCACAGGAATCTCGCGCGAGACCCTGACCGCCGTGGTAACCGTCTTCGGATTGATCGGTGTACTTCTGTGGCGGGTCAGAGAAGGCCGAACCCCGGTGACGCTCAGGAAAATCCTCATCCCTCCGCTCGGCATGGCCTCCGGTTTCTGCATGTTCTTTGCTCCGCAGTTCCGTGTTCCCATCCTGTGGGCAATGGCAGCGTTTACCATTGGCGCGCTGCCTCTCGCCTATCCACTGCTCCTGACCTCGCGCCTCGAACGCGAGGGCGACGCCATCATGATGAAGCGCTCCAGGGCATTTTTTCTGGTGATTCTTTTGCTCGCCGCGCTGCGTTACTTTGCCCGCCGATATTTTGATCACGTTCTGACCATCGAGCAGACAGGCGGCCTGTTTTTCATCCTCGCCTTCGGCATGGTTCTCCGCTGGCGATTGACCATGATGGCGCAATATCGGCGACTGCTTCGGGCGCGGTAAGGCATTTTCCGGAATACTGTAAACTTTCCGAAGTTCGTGAGGGTGGATTTTTCTTGAGGAAAAATCCAATCCGCAGAATGGTTTTGGTCTACACCTTTCCGGAAAATGCTTTAGCCTGCGTGATTACACGTCGAGCCGGTTCGCCCCCGCCACGCGCCCGTACCACAGGCCGGAGTCTTTCACGGTTCGCTTCTGATCGCGAAAATCCACATACGTCAGCCCGTAGCGCTGGCTGTAGCCATCGGCCCACTCGAAGTTGTCGAGCATGCTCCAGGCATGGAACGACCGCACCTTCGCTCCATCCCGCATCGCTCGCGCCAGCTCGGCCAGCTCCTCGCGGAAGAACTCGATGCGACGCGCGT
>JAJZFR010000217.1:0-13393 GCA_021805265.1 Acidobacteriota bacterium
TGTTCAGGGTGTTTACGGTCGTGGCGTTGTCGGTGAGGGCCTGCTGCTGGCTTTCCGCTGCCGCCTGCGCTTTGGCCGCCGCCTGCTGGGCCTCGGCTGCTGCATCCTGCGCCTGTTTCAGTTTTGCGTCGCGGTCAGAAAGCTCGTTCTTGAGCGCGTTGATCTCGCCTTCGAGCTGCTCCTTCAACTGCTCGAGCTGATCGGCGGTCGCCGGCTTGGCTTTCATCTCGACTTGTTTGGACTGCTTTTTGACCGCCGGGGCCGCTGCCGGCGCTGCCGCATACGCCATCATCGACACCATACCAGCGGCCAGCATCGCGATTGCCTGAATCCTCGTCTGATACCTGATTCTCATTGAGCCTCTCTTCCTTGCTGTTGTCCTTTATGCATATCGGCTGCCGAAGGTATGCAAATACTCCTCGATCCTGCGCTGGTCTCCTGCGCAGGATACGATTCACGATCCACGCTTTGCGCTCGGTCCGGGGAAGACCAGCGCACCACAGGACTGCGGAAATCGGCAACCACTCTAGGGGTAACTCCTGAATCAGAGTCCCAGAGTTATGTGAATTTACGGCAAAAATGGGGCATCGCGATGAACGAAAAGACATGTTTTCATCTGGCTGTAACATAAGTAACACTGCTGTAACAAAGCGGGCAGGGATTGCGGGCAAACATCGCCCGCAATCCCTGCCCGCAGAGGTGTTGTCTTCTCCTCAGGCGAGGCTACTTCGCTCGGGCGCTCAGCAGGTTAGCCAGCAGCCGATACGCGCCCGGCACAAGCTCGGGGAATTGGCGATAGAGCGCATAGGAGACGTAGATATAGGTGCCTTTGCCGGGGTGAGCGACCACGAGGCCGCCACGCTGCGGGTCCTGGCCTGTGTCGGCGGTTTCGGTCAGCGGCGTGTAGGCCGCATCCCAGGTATCGAGGAAGGAGTGGCCGCGCTCCTCGACCCAGCCATCGAAGTCGCGCGGCGCGATGCGGTTTGGCGTGGTTAGCAGCGGGTTGTCGGTGTGGAGGAGTTTGACTGGCGCTGCTTCCTCGACAACTTTCTCCGGGGAACGTCCCAGCGACAGCGGAAACGGAGCGGGAAAATCGGCGCTCTGATACTGGACGATCACTGTTCCACCCGCGCGCTCGTAGGCTTCGAGTCGGGCTTCGGAGGCGGCGAGTTCGGGCCGTACAGAGTAGGCGCGGATGCCGATCACGATTGCGTCGAAAGCCGACAGGTCGCCCTGCGTTACGTCCTGAGCGGTGAGCATTTGCGGAGTCATTCCCAGACCCCGGATGGCCTCGGGAACCGTGTCTCCGGTGCCCATGACGTAACCGACGCGCAGCCCATGCGTAACCTGTACGTCCACGTGTCGAGTGTCGAGTGTTGCGGGCCGATAGAGGTTGTAGGGGCGCATGCCAGGGTAGCCCACGCTGCGCCATCCGCTGGTGTAGGAATGGCCGTTCCACTCGGCCACGGCGTCGATTGCGATGCGCTGCTCACCGGAGATGCCGGGCGGAGGTGTGATGGTGAAGATGGCTGGCTCCGCGTCTCCTGGCTGTGCGCGATGGAACTCAGCCTGATCTGGTTTTGCAGCCCATCCGGTGGGGAGCTTGAGCCGGACGGTACCGCTGGCCGCTTCGACAGTATGGACGGTGACGCGCATGGCGAGCGGCGCGCCATCGATGGGGAGAATCTGCGCTTCGGGGGCAACCTGGACGCCAATCGGCGGGGTGATGACCAGCGGCTCAAAGACGCCTCCCCGGCCCGGCTCGCGATGCATGGTCTGGACCACTTCGCCAAGGCGCACGGGCACGCCGTCGTACTCGAACTCGGCCCAGGCTTCGAGGGGATAGGGCGCAAACGGTCGGTCGCGCAGCGCGATGCTTTTCGCGTCGTAGTAGGGCTGCTCGATCGAGGGTCGCGAGAAATACGGCTCAGTCGGCGGCTGGTCGGTCGGCACGGTCGCTTTCAGGACTGCATCCGCCGCTGGTTGGGTTGTTGCGCCGTCGGTTGCGGACCACGCGCGGCCATCGGTCCCTTTGAGCCAGACGCGGCGCAGCAGGACATCCCTGGTAGCCGCATTGGTATGCACCTTGACCAGCAGAGTCTGGCCAGGGACGGCGCTCTGCGGGGTTTCGTCGATGCCGCCGCCAAACGGGCCGCCGCCGCTTTTTGCCGAGCGAACGGTGAAGGCCTGGAGATCAAGCCCGAGGGCCTGGGCAAGCGCGGCCTCGAACTGTTTTTCCTTGAGCGCAAGCTCGGCGGCGAGGTCGGATTTTCCCGGTTCGGCGAGTGCGCTCGCGAGCACGCGTTGGCGCAGCGCGGTGGATGCCAGCAAACCAGCTTTGAGAGCGGGCGCAATCGTTGCCGGATGATCGGGGCGGTACTCGCTTTGCGCTGTCTTTACCTGTGCCGCCATCGCTGCTAGGCCGTCGGAAAGCCATGTCGGCGCGGGCGATTTGCCTTCCGTCACCAGCCACGACAGGCCTTCGATGCCGGTGGGAATTCCGGCGAAGAATCCATCGGCTTTTGCGTTGCCGACCGACACGCGCGAGGCCCACAGGTGATAGGCGCTGCCGCCGTCGCCGGAGAGCGTGGGGTTTGCGCCGCCATACTGGGAACGCTGCTCGCCCCAGCCTTCGCGGGCGATCTGGGTATAGCTGCGACCGAGCACCGGATCGAGCTGGCCGGTGGGTACCTCGACCTCTGCGGCTGGCGCTGTCGCGGACCAGGTTTTGGTTACGTAGTTGTAGAATCGCGCCGGTGCCCACTTCCCGGTTGCGTAATCGAACATGCCTTTGTCGGTGATGGGCGCAAAGGGCGCGCGGCCGTAGACCTTGAGCGGCGTCCAGGGTTCCAGTCCCGCTTTGATCTGGTCAGGGAAGACTTTGGGGTCGCCCGCAGCGGTGTAGGCTTCCTGTTCGATTTCTCCGGAGACCTGATGTTGGCCGTGGCCGTCGGTGATGCCGCCGACGAAGGTCGCGACCAGCACCAGGGGACGCTCGCGGCGAATGGCCAGCACGGTGTCATAGAGGACGCGCTCGTGTCCCCAGCGGGCAAAGGCTTCTTCCTGGGTCTTGGAAAATCCGAAGTCCGCCTCGGTGCCGAAGTACTGCCGGACGCCGTAGTATTCGCTGGCGCGCAGCAGCTCGCTGGTGCGCAGGATGCCCAGCGCGTCGTCGGTGTCGGCGGACATGGCGTTCTGGCCGCCCTCGCCGCGTGTGAGCGTGAGCAGGCTGGCGCGCACGCCCTGGCCGCGGCTTTCGTAGGTCAGCATGCCGCCATCCTCGTCGTCGGGGTGAGCGACGATGTCCATCAGGCTGGCCCAGGTGCCGAGCTGCCGCAGGCTCTGTTCGAGCGCCGCCGCGCCGCGATCCTCGGCGATGGGCTGGGCGGCTTCCCGCGCTGCGGGAAATTCAATCGCGGCTGGACTTGTGTTCTGCTGCGCGAGCGCAGACAGGTTCATGGGCAGGAGCGCCGCCAGCGCGAGCCACGCTGTGAGCTGTTTCGCGGTTGTCGAGTTGGTCTCAGTCCGGCTGCCAGTTTTCTGCTTCGTTCGGGTCGCGTATCGCATCTTATCGGTCAGTGTACAATCCGTGCAGTCCATCTGCCGCATCGTTGCTTCACTCCTTCGAGATATGTCTCACTCCAACAACCACAATGCGAACACGTCGGCGCGTCGGTCGAGCCAACCCGGTGCCGGCCATGGGGATTCGGGCCATCAGGATACTGGACTGGCGCGGCGCATCGGATTGCCTTCCGCCGTCGCGCTGAACATGATGGACATGATCGGGGTGGGTCCGTTTCTGACGCTGCCCTTGGTATTGGCTGCGGCGGGAAGCCGCTTCGCGGTGTGGGCGTGGGTGCTGGGCGCGCTGATCGCGGTCTGCGACGGGCTGGTGTGGGCCGAGCTTGGCGCAACCTTTCCCGATGCCGGCGGTTCGTATGCGTTTCTGCGAGAAATTTATGGCGCAGATCGGGCAGGGCGCTGGATTTCGTTTCTGTATGTCTGGCAGCTCAGCTTTTCCGCGCCCCTTTCAATCGCCTCCGGGTGCCTTGGGGTGGCTACGTTTCTGGCCTATCTGTGGCCGCCGCTGGCAGCCTACCCTTTCCCGGCGTGGCACGCGATACATGGCACAAATCTGGCCGCCGCCGCTGCCTGTCTGCTGGTGACGGCGATGCTCTATCGCAACCTGACTTCGATCACCCGCATGGCGTGGATTCTCTTCGCTGGCGTGCTGGTGACGGTCGCGGGCGTGATTGTGTCTGGAGTGGCTTCGGGCGTGGCTACGGGGGCGCATCCGGCGACGGGATGGCAGTTGGGCAGCCTGGTGGGCTGGCCCTCGGCGACGCTGCTGCCCGCGCTGGCTCAGGCTACGCTGATTGCGTGTTACGACTACTGGGGCTACTACAACATCTGCTTTCTCGGCTCGGAAGTGCGTCATCCCGCGCGCACGATTCCGCGCGCGATTCTGATCTCGCTCGGGGTGGTGGCCGCAATGTATGTGGCGATGAACTTCGCCGTGTTGCCCGCGCTCGGCAGTGGCCGGTTGCTGGCGTCGGACGCCGCTGCGCCGCTGCGCCTGGCCATGGTGGCTGAGCTGGCCCGCTCGGCCTTTGGCCGCGCCGCAGGACGAGTGCTTGCGGCGCTGATTCTGTGGAGCGCCTTTGCTTCGGTGTTCTCGTTGCTGCTGGGTTACTCGCGCGTGCCGTGGGCTGCGGCGCGCGACGGAAACTACTTTCGCGCGCTGGGCAAACTGCATCCGCGCCACGGATTTCCCCACCGCTCGCTGGTGGCTCTGGGAGTGGTGGCCACGGCGTTCTGCTTCTTCTCGCTCAGCCAGGTCATCACGCTGCTGGTGGTGATCCGCATCCTGTTGCAATTCCTGCTCCAGCAGGGCGGGCTGCTGTGGCTGCGCTGGCGGAGGCCGGAGCTTCCGCGACCCTTTCGCATGCCGCTCTATCCGCTGCCGCCTTTGGTGGCCGGCGCGGGATTTCTTTTTATTCTTGCGTACCGGCCCCATCCGCTGGTCGAGCTTGGCGCGGCGGCAGCCATCGCGGCCAGCGGCTCTGCGATCTACTTGATCCGCGCGCGAAGCCAGCGGGAGTGGCCGTTCGCGCTGGATGCGTGAAGGCCGCGCTGCAAGCCTGCAGCGCGGCCTTTACGACGTCCGATCCGCCTTATCGCCGTTCTGATGCGGCTCAGTTGCTCTTGGTTTCCACGGGCGCTTTCTCTGGCGTTGTGCGCGGGCGGGTGATCTCGTCCAGATAATCCGGTGTGCCGTCGGTGCGCTCGAGCACGGGGTAGCGCTCGCCGTCGTGGTAGTCGATCTGGAGCGTGGAGACGAAGGCATCGCGCGCGACGATCACCGTGATCGGCGTGGTGGTTCCCTTGGCCTGTTGAATGGCCTCGCGCAGCGCATCGTTCGAGAAAACCTTGCCCTGGATGGCCAGAATTCTGAAGCCGGGAGCTAGCTGCGCCTTGTCTGCGGGGCCGTTCCAGCGCACGTCCTGTACGGTGCCGTCGGGCGCGATGCGGGCACCGATCGAGTACCAGCAATCCACGTGTTTCTTGTCGCGACCTTCCGAGAGCAGAGTCTTTTCGGAGGCGCTCGGCTGATCGCGATAGACCAGCCGATAGCCGCCCTGCTCGATGCCGGCGAGATCGGCGCGGGGATGGATCATGTCGATGCGATCGTGCAGGAATCCTGCCCAGTCGTAGGGGACTACCTGGTTGAGATCGGCGGCGAGTTCCTCGAAGTTGTAAGTGACGATGAGTGGGCCGGTATTGCCGCCCTTGGCGAGGAAGATTTTCTCGAAATCGTCGAGGGATTTCTGGTCGTTGGTGAGTTTGCGGATGGTGGTGTCGGCGTCGAGCCAGAGCAGTTCGCCCTCCTGGTAATAGTCCTGTCCGCGTCGCCAGTTGGACCATGCGGGATTGCCTCCGCGCAGGATGCTGGCGGCGACGGCGGTATCGAGCGTGGGCCGCCAGTCGCGGCCTGGTTTGGCATCGAGTTGCGCTGCGGAGAGCGCGAGAACCTCGCGATATTGGGCCTGAGACTTGAGGCCGGAGCGCGCGGCGAGCACGTTGCCCAGGTACTGCGTCATGCCTTCGTAGACCCAGAGCAGCGAACCCTGCTGCATGGTAGCGAAGTCCGGCTGGTAGAGGTTGTAGGGGCGGCGATATTTTCCATTCCAGCTATGGGTGAACTCGTGGGCCAGCAGGTCCGACTCGGCGAGCTGGTGCTTGTCGTCGGCAAAGCCCTTTTCGTCGATGCCGTTGTCGGAGGATTGACCATGCTCCAGACCCTCGCCGCCCGCAACGTCTGAGAGCGTGAGCAGGAAGTGGTAGACGTGGTAGTGATGCGAGTCGTATTCGACGCTGGCCTCGCGCACCAGATTGCTGACCTCGGCGAGTACGCTGGGGCGCAGGTTGGCGTCTTCGGGTGAGTCGGCGACCACGTCGAGATAGTGCTTCGGAGCAATTTCGGGAGCGAGCGGGAACTCGTGGAAGTACTCACCGGCGATGATGGGCGAGTCTTCAAGCTGCTCGACGTTGGTCGCGGCAAATTCCGTGGTCGCGCCAGCCGCAGGGACGGGATACGGGCCGCTTCCGGTGGGCTGGAGCGCGGTGCCGATGCCCCATCCCGCAGGCACCTTGAGGGCGGGCTGAATGGGGATGTCGCGGACCGGGGTGTGGGCCGGATACAGCAGAAGTTTCTCCCACTCGAGCACGGCCATTTTCTGGGTGACGCGTGCGGTCACGATGCAGTCCAGATGGGCGTGGAGCGTGGTCGCGCCAGCCGGAATGGTCACGTGAAATTCATAGAGGTCGGTGTCGTCGCGCCGCCAGTTGAGCGTCTTGCCGTTGGCGGTGAAGACGACGCCGGTAATCTCATTCACCGGCCCGGTCGCGCGGTGGTTGCCGGGGATCCACTCGGGGGTGGTGAGCGTTACTTCGCCGGGAGTTACGGGCAGGTCCACCTCGGCGTGGTAGAGCTTGCGCGGCGCGTCAGAGAGGTCGGCAACGATGCGAATGGCGGGCTTCTGAGCGGTTGCGCCCGTTGCACAGAGGAGCAGAAGCGGCAAAAGCGAAGGGAACCCGGTCACAAACGGTTTTCGACGGGGGAACGGACGGGTAGAGGTCATACTCGACATGGCGGCTTCAATCTCCTTGAACCGCATCCTAACAGGCGGAACGCGCCGGCGGGCATAAAGTCTATCGGCGCGAGTTTCGACGATTTTCTGGTGGCATCGGGGGAACGACGAATCTTCGCCGAAATACAGGCTTGCGCAACCACAGAGCAATGGGCAAAAGCCGTCTTTCGCGATACAAGCACATCGGGATATGCACCGAGGCTGATAGCCGCGAAGCATATTTGCCTCACACCGATCCGTAATGATTACTTGCAGTATCCGGAACGGGATTTGATTTTGAAATGATTAGCCATGAGTTCTGTAGTATGCTCCAGCATTTTGTAGCTGAAGCGAAACTAATAGAAGAGATATTTTCGCCAGCGGTCGTCGCCTCGACCCAGCATGCGCATGATCTGGCGGCTGGTGTGGAGGCTGAAGGGGCGCGGCTCGCGCAGGAGTTGCATGTCTGTGATCTCGCTGAGCAGGCGATTGCCTTTGCGACGGTTGCAGGCGTGGCAACAGGCGACGAGATTTTCCCAGGTTGAGCTTCCGCCACGGGAGCGCGGCATGACGTGGTCGAGCGTCAGTTCTCCCGCCGGGAGCACGACGCAGCAATACTGACAGGTGTTGCGATCACGCAGCAGGATGTTCTTGCGCGACAGGGCGCGGGTCTGATGGGGGATGCGGCGATACTCGAGGAGTCGAATGACCGACGGCATGGCCATGCGATTGCGCTGCGCGTGGAGCATAAGGCCATGCTCTTCTTCCGTGCGCGCGATGCCCTTCAACACCAGCACCAGAGCGCGGCGCGCGCCGCAGATGTTGATTGGCTCGTAGGAAGCGTTCAGGACCAGCACGGGCATTTGCAGGACCTGGTTGGACTGTATCCATCCCTGCGCGTCGGCATGCGTTGCGCGGGCTGCTGCTTTTGCGAGTGACTTCTGCTTCCGTGCGTGGATCATGGCTTTTCCAAGCGACATCGCTTCCCCTCGTCAAGATCATTTCCGGCTGGCTGTGTGGTGGTCTCCGTCGTTCTCGAAGTTGTTTTTGCGAGCGTCCATGCGCCCTCGCATGGACAGGAAGTGGGTTCTGTTTTCAGCCTGGATGCAGCGGAGGCCCAGCTTGGTCCCGACCTGTGTCGTCGTGCAACTGCCAGGAGGTGGTGAGCCAGGGGGTTTGCTGAGGGGGTAGGAGTGCCTCGTCGTCGGTCTGTGCGGTCCATGCACTGTCGATCAAGGCATCCCTGTCCTGCGGCGAAAAGCGAAGCTGTGCTCGGGCCAGCGTGACCACACGTACCGAGGCGGCTCCCGCATCGAGGAGCGTCTGGCTACAGGCACGCGCGGTCGATCCACTGGTGAGGATGTCATCGACCAGAAGGATGTGTCGCCCGCGCACTCGGGCAGCGTCCGAGACAATGAACGCGCCCTTCACATTGAGCCGGCGCTGTCGCGGGGTCAAGCCTGCCTGGGCTTCCGTTTCGCGCTGACGCACCAGGGAGGCGGAAGACAATTGCAATTGCCACTCGGGATGAATTCTGCGGAGGTGACGGATTGCCTGACCAGCCAGCAGGCGGGCCTGATTGAAGCCGCGAACCCTGCTGCGCGCCTGATGGAGGGGAACCGGCACGACCAGCATTTGCTGCGGCGCGTCATCCTCGGCCAGTTGCAAGATGGCCTGAGCCAGCAATTTTCCGAGCGGCGCACCAGCGGATTGCATGCCCTCATATTTGAGCGCGTGGATGGCCAGCCGCATGGAGTCGCCGTAAACCCCGTAACTGACTGCGCGAAGGAATGGCGGTGGGGCCATGCGACAGGCACGGCATAGACAGGTGCCCTCGGATATGGCGGAAAATCCAGCGGAAAACGACTGCTCGCCGCAGCGCAGACATGCGGTGGTGGGCCGAGGCGTGGACTCGATCTCGAACCAGCACTCGGGGCAGATCGGGGTTTGGGACAACTCCGTCAAAGGCTCGGCGCAGAGCTGACAGACAGCGGGCAGGAGGGCGCAGGCGAGGGAGCAGCCGACCAATTTGGCAAACGTGTTGCCCAGCAAGGCCGCGCGCTCGCCATAGGATGACTTTGTCGCGGTCGAGATATTTTTCAAGCTGTCGAGAGAGTGGGACTGAAGAGGCGTCTTCGGGTCGCGGGATGCTGTGGCGCCGGGCGCATACCCAGCTACTGCTTCGGAGCGGAAGCATGTAACCGATGGAGCGGATTCGTGCCGAGGGTCGCTACTGAAGTCGCACCTCTCAATCCAAACGAACGAGCAACATTTAACCGCTGATTCGTATCAGGACGGGGCAGACCACTCTTGCGCCCCTGGCCAACAGTATACGCAGACTTGACGCGGAAAAGCTATCCATACGCCAGCTAATGGGGGCCTGTTTTCACGGATTTTTGATTCTGCGGAGCAAGCGATTCCCGCATCGTGGCCGAATCCTCTATAGTCGCAGTACCTGTTCACGGAGGCTTTCTGTGCCTGAATTTCGCCCCTATATCTCTGCCCAGGAGTCGCCTGCGGAGTTTACCTTTCGCGCGCTCCTGCTTGGCTCGATCTTTGGCATCGTCTTTGGCGCGGTGACTGTCTATGTCGGCCTGAGGGCGGGGCTTACCGTTGCCGCTTCCATTCCCATCTCGGTGCTTTCGATCAGCATCCTGCGCGTCTTCGGGCGCTCGACGATTCTCGAAAACAATATCGTCCAGACCACCGGCAACGCGGGCCAGTCGATCGCCTCCGGAGTCATCTTCACGCTGCCCGCGCTGATCTTTCTGGGCTTCGATCTGGAATATACGCGCATCTTTCTGCTGGCGCTGGTGGGGGGGTGGCTGGGTGTACTGTTCATGATCCCGTTGCGGCGGCAGTTGATCGTCGAGGAGCACGAGACGCTGGCCTATCCCGAGGGGACGGCGTGCGCGGATGTATTGATCGCGGGTGACCGGGGTGGGTCGTTTGCCAGCCGCGTCTTCTTCGGGCTGGGGCTGGGCGGCGTGTATACGCTGTTTCAGAATGACAACCTGCTGGGAGCGTGGCCGGCGACGCCCAACTATGAGCCGGACCTGGGTGCGCAGCACATCCTGAAAGGGGCAGCGATTCGTGCTGACGTGACGCCGGAATATCTGGGAGTGGGTTACATTATCGGTCCGCGGGTGGCTGGGGTGCTGTTTGCGGGCGGGGTGTTTTCGTGGCTGGTGCTGATGCCGCTGATCTCCTTCTTCGGCGGTGCGCTGAATCACCCGATGTATCCGGGCACGCGGCTGGTGAGCCAGATGAGTCCGAGCGAACTGTGGTCCACGTACATCCGACCGATGGGCGCGGGGGCGGTGGCGGCAGCCGGTTTGATCACGCTGCTGAAGACCATGCCGACGCTGGTGAGCGCGCTGGCTGGCGGTGTGCGTTCGATGCGGGCGGGCAGGAAAGCGGGCAGAAATGCGGGCAGGAAGGAACCCGGAGGCGCGGCGCGGGTCGGGCGAACCGACGATGACCTGCCGATGAGCGTGGTGCTGGGCGGTTCGCTGGCGCTGGTGGTGATCATGTTTCTCTTTCTCCAGTTTCATCCTGTGCCGGGCGCGTTTGTGGGCGTGTGGGCGAATCTTGCGGCTTCGCTGCTGGTGGTGGTGTTTGGCTTTCTGTTCGTGACGGTGAGTTCGCGGATTGTCGGCATTGTGGGCAGCTCGGCCAGCCCGGTTTCAGGGATGACGATTGCGACCTTGATGGCTACTGCCGCGGTCTTCCTGCTGAAGGGATGGACCGCGCCCGCCTACGGCGCGCTGGCGATCACCGTGGGCGGCGCGGTGTGCATTGCGGCTTCGAACTCGGGCGACACGAGCCAGGATTTGAAGACCGGCTACCTGGTCGGCTCGACGCCGCGGCTGCAACAGATCGCGCTGATGATCGGTGTGTGCGTCTCGACGGTGATTATCGGGTTTACGCTGACGGCGATGAATACGGCGTTTCAGGAGTTTCGTCCGGCACCGCAGATCTGGGACATCAGCCAGCCGCACGAAGGAGTGGAGGTCGAGCGGAACGCGCACCTTCCGGCGCGCTTTGTTCTGAGCGGGGCGAACAAAACCAGTTACGCGGGCAGCGAATTTGTGGTGCTCAACGCGCTGGGTTCGCCGGTGCTGGCAGACGGGAAATATCTCTATTCGCCCGCCACGCACCGGATTGAAATCCAGTGGATTCAGGGCATCGGCAGCGAAAAAGCCGCCGCTCCGCAGGCCCGGCTGATGGCCACGGTGATCAACGGCATCCTGAGCCGCAAGCTGCCCTGGGGACTGGTTCTGATGGGCGTGTTCGTGGTGATCGCGGTCGAGTTGTTGGGGGTTCGCTCGCTTTCGTTTGCGGTGGGGGCGTATCTATCGATCGGCACGACGCTTGCGATTTTTGCCGGCGGCGTGGTTCGCTGGATGATCGACAGGGCGCTCGAGAAAACTGGTGAAGCGGCGGCGTCAGAGAGTGAAGTGAGTCCGGGATCGCTGTACGCCTCGGGGCTGATTGCGGCGGGCGGCATCATGGGACTGTTTGGCGTGGCGATCAAGGCCTATGAATCGCTGACGGGAAACACGGTGCCGATCGAGCTGCCGCAGAATACGTGGCTGCACCACGACTGGGTTTCGGTGGTGATGTTTGTGGCGCTGGGGTATTCGCTGTATTACTTTGCGCGGAAGCCGCTGAAGAAATCCTGAGAGTTACAAGCGTCGGAGGCGTTGGGCGGCGTCCTTTGCGCCGGGGCTTTCGGGGGCGATTGCGATGGCGGACTGGAAGGCCTGTTTCGCGGAAGCAATGTCTTTGCGGCGGACGAGGATCTGTCCCCAATAATTGAAGGACGCGGCTGCGAGGGCTGGCGGCAGAGTGCCGTGCACTGCATCGTCCTGTGCGCGCTGGGCGAGCCAGCGGAAGTCGTCTTCGCATTGCTGTCGGCGGCGATAGAACGCGGGCAGGTGCCAGCTTGTGGCGGCGCGGATGAAGCGTGCCTCGGGATCGTCGGGCGCCTGGCGGACGGCTTCATCGAGGCGGCTCAAGCCGTCGGCGGCCTGGCGTGGCAGGTTCCAAATCTGCCAGTTGTGGGCGGCGTCGAGGAGTTCGAGGCTGCCGTGGTAAGCCAGCGCGGTCGGGTCGCCGGGATAGTCGCGTTCGAGATCGGCGAGCGCCTGGTGGGCGTCGAGGTCGGCTGCGTGGTCGCTGGTGGTGATGACGCGAAAGTAGGCGTTCCGTGCGGCGCTCAACTTCCGGGCGTAGAGGTCGGGATTGGCGGCGCGATTCATGGGGTTGGCGGACGGCATGGCTGCGGGACAGGCGGCGAGGGCGAGGAAGAGTGCAAGGACGCGATATTCGAGCCGGAGGACGCCTGGAGTAACGGGCCGGTCTGCAAGGGTAAAGCCTGTCGGGTTCATTTCGTTCCGAGTCATCCTGTACTTTGGACGCCGAGCGCGGCGGATAGGTTTGCGCGAGCGCTGTCAATGGCCTGAGCGAGGGGCGGGATGCGAGGCGCTGGCGATTTGGCGTGTTTACCTAATAGTACACACACATGTTACCTAAAACAGGGGGGTGGTATGTTGTTTTCCGGGGTAGGGACGGAGGGGTTTCGGGTGAGTTGCGTGAGGTGCAAGAGAGAGAAAACAGGTTGGAGGCGAGTTGGCGAGCATGGATCAACCTCGGCTGGAAGTATTGTGGCAGATCGGGTGATAATTGCCCGCAAATCTGGTTCGGGAGTTTGGAATTTTTTTGCGCGACAGCGAGTTGGCGGGGCGAAAGGGCGAAGGAATTGCGCTCCGTATTGACCAGACTTTTTCGGGTGTTGTGGCGCAGACTCGATGGATGCACGCACCGCACAGGTGCTCGGGTCGTCCGGCGGATTTCGTTATCGATGGAGGGTGATCGCTTGCGCCGCATTGTGCGGTCCTACAGGTTTGAAGAGTGTTTTCGAGTTTTGGAGAAAAAATGAAATTTGCAATCGCAATGGCGGCGTTTCTGATGATCTGGCCGATGTCTTCGGGCAAGGTGTTTCCCATGACGGCGGATGCCGTGGTACCGGGAGCGATGGGCACGGTGAGAGTTCAGAAGGATAAAAGCAACAGCAACACGATGCTGGATATCAAGGTGGATCATCTTGCGCGCCCGTCGAGCCTGACTCCTTCGGCGAACAATTACATCGTCTGGATTCGTCCGAACGGAAGCGACGCGGTGAAGCAGGGGGCGATAGGCGTGGACAAGAATCTGAGCGGCGAGTTGAAGGTGGAGACGGTGTCGAAGGAGTTGGACGT
>JAJZFR010000217.1:13493-27747 GCA_021805265.1 Acidobacteriota bacterium
GGCTGGTACTACTGGGCGGGGTAGCTTCGCTGCTTCCAGGAGGCGGGTTTGCCGGCCAGTTTCCGGGCGAGCGCAGTCCACTGCAGGACCAGGGTGACCAGGACGCCGACCGGATGGAGTAGAACGCCGGGCCAGCTTTGATGGAAGCGCACGGCGGCGGCGATGCGGATGACGAAGCCCATGGCCAGCGCGACCAGAGAGCGGTCGAGGGCAACGGAGTCGCCGACACGCAGAGCGTCGAGCGCGAGCGGCAGGGGCAGTACCTGTCCGAAGAGCAGCAGGAGCGAAAAGATGCCGATGCGGGAGGGCGCGGCCATGCCTTCGGTGGCGTTTTTGGAGAGTCCGCGCCAGACCTCGCCGGCGCTGCGATACATGCGGCAGATGGCGGCGTCGGAGAGGTCATAGACCTGGGTCTGGATGCCGTGGCGGCGGAAGAGCTGCGGCAGGAGCAGGCCGTCGTGCATGGTCGAGCGAATGGCGGAGTGTCCGCCGGTGGCGAAGTAGGCTGTGCGGCGGACCATCATGAACTGACCGCAGCCGGCGGCGAAGGCGGGCGAACGAGTCCAGCGCTCGGCGGCGAGGGGCAGAAAGCCAAGCAGAACGAAGTGAATGAGGGGCAGCAGAAGCCATTCGAGGAAGGTCTGGGTCTGTTGGCGGGGGAAGCCGGTGACCATGCCGGTGGAGTCGGGATGGAGTTCTGTGAGCATGCGCTCGAGGGTGTTGCGCGCGAGGCGTACATCGGCGTCAAGAAAGCAGAGAACGGGATGGCTGGCGAGGGCGGCCAGGGTGAAGCAGGCGTGTTGTTTGCCGTTCCATCCGGCGGGCAGCGGGGGCGCGGATTCGAGGCGCAGTCGATGGTCCAGCGCGGCGGCGGCGCGAACAATTTCAGCGGTATTGTCGGTTGAGCCGTCATCGAGGACGATCAGCTCGAGTTCGACGCCGTCGGAGCGGAGCACGGATTCGATCGCATCGGCGATGGCGAGCTGCTCGTTGCGTGCCGGGATGAGAACGGAGACGGGATAGAGGCGGGGATTGTCTTTGCAGACGCAGGGCGAGCGAAAGAGGCGGATGTTGGCGAGGAAGAGCAGGAAGGGAATGGCTGCGGCGACCAGGGAGACGAGAGAGAGGAGATGGAGCGGGGTGGTCATTGGGGATGAATGCTCCGGTGATCGTGGGGATAGGTTTTTCCGGTGAGAGCGCAGTGGATCCGCGTCCATAGTTCATAGACGCCGCCGATTCCACTGCCGCCGTGGAGGATTGTGTGGAAGGCTGCGGGGTCTCGTTCGGTGGCGAGCAGAGTGAGTTCATCGAGGGTGGCGGAGATGGCGTAGGCGAGGAGATTGGTCCAGGTGCGGGCGTCTTCGAGGGCGCCGTCGGCGATTTCGAGCGGCTCGCCGATGTTGACGAGGATTTCGGGGAGTCGTTCGTCCCAGAAGGTGTATTCGATGGCGACGGGAACGGCGGTGAGGCGACCCATGCGCGTCATGAGTCCGCCGAGGCCAGTGCGGAAGACGACGGGTCGAGTGCGGACATCCTGAAAGCGGCTTTCTGGGGTGATCCAGAGGGCGGAGTTGGGGCGGCGGAGGACTTCGAGGCCGGAGCGGAGGAGTTGCGCTGCACCGCGCATGGTGCCGTTACGGACGGGGAAAAAACCCATGGGGCGAAAGATGCGGTAGTGGTTGAGGGCGGCTTCGTCCATGGGTGCGTAGTGTTGGCGGTGGGGGAGAATGGCGTGGGCGAGCAGCATGGCGGTGAGTGGGTCCCACCAGGAGGCATGGTTGCCGAAGAGGACGAGGGATTGGGCGTGGGGTGGAATGCGGCCGGCATTGGCGACGCGGAGGGCGTGGAAGTGGCGGCGCATATACCAGCGGACGTAGAGGCGGAAGAGGCTGAGCAGACGAGGCGATGGCGGGCGCAAGAGAGCGTCGGAGGATTGGTTCGAGTTGACGCCGGTCGAGTTCATGGGGATGGATGGCTGGATTAGGCGGGGTTGCGTCGGATGCTGAGGCCGCCGAGGGCCTGATCGTTGGCTACGGGTTTGGGTTGGGGTGGGTCGGGTTGCATGGTGCCGTCGTAATAGAGGAGTCGGCTGCAGGATTCGCAGGTCATGAGCGCGCCCTCGCGCAGTTGGTTCCACATCTGGGGGCGGATGCCCATGCGGCAGCCGGAGCACTGCTGGCCATCGGCTTTGGCGAGGCCGGTGCCGCGGGAGGCAGCGAGGCGATCAAAGTGAGCGAGCGAGGCTGCTCCGGGACCGGAGACGAGTTCGGCGCGGAGGGCTTCGCGCTGCTGCTTGAGGGTGGCCAGACGTTCGGCGAATTCAAGCTGCTGCCGGGCGACGCGGGCGCGGATGTTGGCGAGGGTCTGGGTGAGCTTTTCTGCAAGCTGGGCGTGTTGGCGGGCGTCGATTTCGAGTTGTTCGGTGCGCTCCATGCTGGCGAATTCGCTGTCTTCGAGGCGGGAGATTTCGGTTTCGCAGTGGGCGAGTTCGTGTTCGAGGGCGGTGACCTGTGCGGCGTTGCGGGCGGAGTCCATCTGCGCGCGAAAGCGTGCGGCTTTGGCACGAAACTCGGCGATGTCGAGGTCGTGCCGGCTGCGCAGGAGTTCTTCGCGCCTGGTGGCGGCTTTGGATTCGGCGAGCTTGGCTTCGGCTTCCCGGAGGAGGTTTTCGGCGTGGGCGATCTCTGCGGGCAGGGCTTTGAGCGCGGCGGCTGTGTGCTGTCGTTCGAGATCGAGGGCCTGGAGACGGGCGAGCTGGTGGATTTCGAGTTTGAGGGCGTCGGTCATCGGTAACCCCGAGTTTAACAATACCCGACGGGGAGAGTTTTGGTGGGACGGAAATGGCGTGTGGACGGGGCGCGTCTTTTGTGTCCGCTGGCGCGTCAGGGCAGGAAGCAGGTCGAGATAGGCAGCGATTGCTGGCGGTTGGTTGAGTCTGTCCTCGTTCTTGAGAAGCGCGTATTGCGCGCTGGCGGCTATTGCTGCCGCGTGGGTTTCAATGGGAGCCTGGGGCAGCCCGATGGCGGGGCTGGCTGTGGGCGCGGCTGTGCGCGCTGCAGTGCGCGGCGCGGCGCCGGGCGGGGATCCGAATGCGGCTTGCGCGGGCTGTCATCAGGCGATCTACGAGCGGTATCGGACAACCCCGATGGCCAACGCGAGCGGCCCGGCGCGGAAGGGATTTCTGGCTGCGGAGTACTATCATGCGCCGTCGCAGGTGACGTACCGGATTGCGGAGACGGGCGGCAGAGTGCAGCTCGAGATGGAGCGGCCGGCGATCAGGATCAGTGGCAGGATCAATGGAATGACCGCTCCGGCTCTCGACGCCAGGCGGGAACTCGAATACTTCATCGGTTCAGGGCTGCGCGGGCGGACGTATCTGTTCGCGGAGGAGGGGTACTGGTTTGAAGCGCCGATCAACTGGTACGGGAAGAAGCGGGTGTGGGATATGGCTCCGAATTTTCTGGAGACGGCGGAGATACCGCTCACGCTGCCGGTGGATCCGGGATGCCTGCGCTGCCACAGCTCGGGGGCGCGAGCGTCACAGCCGGAGGCGCGGAACAGATATGCCGCGGAGCCGTTTGTGGACGGCGGGATTACATGTGCCGCGTGTCATGGGGACGGGTCGGCGCATGTTGCATCGGGCGGTCAGGCGCGGATGATGGACATTGACGGGCTGGCGCCGGAGCGGCGGGACTCGGTGTGCCTGAGCTGCCATCTGGAAGGGCAGGCGGCGATCGTGCGGCGGGGCAAGCGGCTGGAGGATTTTCGTCCGGGGGAGAGCATCTGGGATTATGCGACGTATTTTGTACATGCAAATGATCGGGGGTCCGGGGGACGGGCTACGAGCCAGTGGGAGGCGCTGCTGGGGAGCGCGTGCAAGCGGGGGTCGGGCGAGCGGATGACGTGCACGACCTGCCACGACCCGCACGGGACGGAGACCACCATGAGCCGTGCGGAGAAGGTGGCGTACTATCGGCAGCGGTGCCTGGCCTGCCACGAAACACCGGCGACGGTCGGGAAAGCTTCGTTTTCTGCGACGCATCATGCGGAGAATCAGGATTGCACGGCGTGCCACATGCAGCGGGCCAGCTCGACCGATATTGCGCACGAGCAGGTGACGGATCATCGGATTGTGGTGCGGTTTTCAGGGAAGGTGATTCCGCCGGCGTCCACTGGGGCGTTGGTAGCGGTGGGACCGGCGGCGATTTCGGCAAGCGCGGAGGAGCGCGATCTGGGCCTGGCGTATGCCCAGATGGCTGCGCGCGGGGATCGGGCTGCGTTCGATGCGGCGCGAATGCTGCTGGGCCGCGCGGCGAAACGAGCGGGAGCGGAGCAGGATGAGGAGCTGGACGCGCAACTTGGATTTCTGGATCAGGTGGCGGGGCAAAGCGCGGAGGCGGCGCGGGAGTACAAAGAGGCTCTGATTGCGGATTCCGAGAACAGTTTTGCGGCGGGGAATCTGGCGATGCTGCTGGCGAGGAATGGCGACCCGCGAGCGGCTGTGGAACTGTGGAGGCGGGCGCTGGCCGAGGACCCGGCGCAGGCTACGTCGGGGATCAACCTGGCGATTGTGGAGTGTGGGTTGGGGTCGCGGGAGGATGCACTGGCGACGCTTGGACGGGTGTTGGAATTTTCTCCGGACAACCGGCAGGCACTGGGGCTGGAGTTGTCGATTCGGGAGAAAGCGCGCGCGTGTGGCCGGTAAAGCAGTTTCACAGTAGGTATACCCAGCGGGAGTGGATATTCGCGCAGCTTTTCTTCAAGAAAAGCTGCACCTCGCAATTTTCGCTCGGGCACAGTAACTGTGAAACTGCTCCAGGACTCAGGGTTGCCAACAGGATTGCGGACAAGTGGAGCGTTGGCGCGGGCAAATGTCTACCCTGGGACGGGCCGCTGCGGTGTCCGATCCGGAACAGAATTGTGAAGGGGATAAGTGAGTGGCAGGGGTGTCTGGAGGTTGGGTCCCAGGGGAGCGGGTTGCCGCAGGGCCTGGCCGGGTGGCGGGGGGAGTTTCCGGTAACGGTTGAATAAAGCAATTTATCTGGGAATGGACGGAGAGAAAGAGGCGGACGAATAGACGGTTGAGGTTGCTGGTTTCGGACGGGAGTTGACGGGGTTTGGCTGGGGAAGCGGGAGGGAAGGTGTCGCGCGTATTCGACATGTCAATAGCATGTCATTTGATCGGAAATGTTTACATATTAGGTCACTTTGAAGGCGAGAAAATCAGAGTTGGCGAGTGGGTCGGGATTGGTGGCAGGGTTGCGTGGGGCAGCGGCGATATACAGGTAAATCCTTTGTTTTTGTGCGGGGACTCGAGCGAAATCGTTAACTGCGAGGGTTCTTCGGGAGCGGGGCGGGAGCGGCGCGATCTTTGATATGACCTATCGCGAGTGGAAATGAGGGAAATATCATCCAAAAGGTTGACAACCGTTCCTTCTTTCCGCTATCTTTCGTCGGTGCTCCAGTAGTGCGATTTTTAATCGCCTGACAATTTCAGGCGAGCGCTCTGGGAGCCGGGCTTGAGACTCGAAGATTTCGGGCCGTCGAGAGAACACATGGAGAGCGGGACTCGCCACTGCGGCAGGACTCGCCAAGCAGTTCCAGGTACAGTCGTTATCGGTCGTCAGATTGCACGGTCGCAACCGGGGAGTAGTCCGGCGGAGGGCTGAACCGGCGCAATCAGGAACCATCCGGTATGGGTGCCTCGAACAGCCAGAATCACTATAAACAGGGCAGTAATTTCAGGAGACCGCATGACTAAATACACGCGAACAGCGTACGCTCTGGCACTCCTCGCCATCGTATGCCTGTTCACCAACGCCACGGCACGTGCCCAGTCGGTCTACGGATCGGTCTTCGGGACGGTGACGGACAAGACGGGAGCCGTAGTTCCAGGCGCCACCGTCACCGTAACCGACGAAGGCAAAGGCACGTCCATTTCAGTGGTCACGAACGGAACCGGTGACTACACGGCATCTCACCTTATACCCGACACTTATGATGTTTCGGTGACGGCCAATGGCTTCAAAAAATCGGTGACGAAGGGCATTATCGTGCTGGCGGATACTTCGCCTCGCTCCGATGTCAGCCTTGCCGTATCCGGCGCCGGCGCCGAAACGGTAACCGTCAATGCGGACTCGGTTCCTGAGCTGAAGACCGACCGCGCGGACGTTTCGACCATCTTCAACTCGCAGCAGGTCAACGACCTGCCGGTGGAAGGCCAGAACTATGCGAACCTGCAGCTCCTGCTGCCGGGCGCTCAGTTGCTGGGCTGGTCTCACGCTGCGGATGAAAACCCGCAGGCATCGCGCCAGATTCAGATCGACGGCCAGGCCTTTGGCGGCGTCGCGTATGAGCTGGACGGTACTGACAACCAGGATCCGATCCTGGGCATTATTGTCATCAACCCTTCGCTCGATTCCATTACCGAGTCGAAGATCACCACGCAGAACTTCGACGCCGAGCTGGGCAAGGCGGTTGCTGCGGTGGAAACGGTCCAGACCAAGTCTGGCTCGAACACCCTGCATGGCAGCGCGTATGACTTCCGTACGGGCAACGCCAACCTGGGCAAGGACCCGTTCGCGGGCGCTCCTGCTCCGGGCATCAAGAACAAGTTCGGCGGCACGGTGGGCGGACCAATTCTGAAGGACAGACTGTTCTTCTTCGGAGCCTATGAAGGCCAGCGGCAGAAGGTCGGTTCGGTGGCGGTCAACACGCTTCCCAGCCCACTGCTGACGGAAACCTGTCTGGGCAACCAGACTGGCCCGAGCGGTATTCAGGGTTGCGATTTCAGTCAATACCTGAGTCTCGCAAGCACAAAAGACCCAACTCAAGGCACTATCTATGACAACAGCGCGGCTGGCGGCGGGAATCCTTTTCCTGGGAACGTGATCCCTTCGGCTCAGATCAGCAAGCAGTTCCAGAACATGCTGACCTACCTGGAGCCTTACACCAAGCAGGAGACCGGCGGCGACCTGGGCGGACTGGATGCGAACTCGGTCGAGCAGGGCACGGGCTTGTTCAACAGCAACCTGTGGACGACGCGCTTTGACGACACCATCAACCAGAAGGCGAATGCCTTTGTCCGCTTCTCTCGCTGGACGAACGTGCTGAGCGGCGCTCAGATGTACGATCCCGCAGGTGGCGGCGTCGGCGCAGGCGGTCCGGGCTTCGGTCTGGGCGGCTACGGCGGCAACTCGACCAGCGCGGACGACAGTCTGGCTCTGGGCGCGGATTACGTCTTCAGCCCGACGTTGATCGCCGATCTTCGTCTGGGCTATCTGCGCTACAACATCGCCGACCAGAAGAATGACCAGAGCACCGAGTTTGCCAACACCCTTGGCATCCCCGGGATCAACTTTGGCACCTTCTACACGGGCGGTTCGCCGGGCTTCTTCATTCAGACCCTGCCGGGCGGCGCGCAGCAGCCACTCTATGGCGACGGTCTGAACATCAGCCGTTGCAACTGCCCGTTGACCGAGCGCGAGGACCAGTTCCAGATCGTCAACAACTGGACCAAGACGCTGAAGAACCACGAAATCAAGATCGGCATGGACCTGCGCTACGGTCGCAACCTTCGTGTGCCTTCGGATAACGATCGCGCCGGCCTGTTGAACTTCAGCTCGAACCCGACCTCACAGGGCGGCTCGGGCGGCTCGGGTCTCGGCTTCGCCACCTTCGCGCTGGGCGACGTGACCAGCTTCAACCGCTACGTCTCCACCTCAACCAACGCCAAGGAATTCCAGAAGAGAATGTTCTTCTACGTTCAGGACACCTGGCGCGTCACCAGCAAGCTGACCGCGAATATCGGTCTGCGCTGGGAAGGGTACTATCCAGAGACGGTCAACGGCCCCGGCAACGGCGCTTTGATGAACCTCAACGATGGTTACCTCCATGTGGCGGGGATCGGGTCCATTCCTTCGGACATGGGCTGGAACCTGAACGAGATGAAGATGTTCGAGCCGCGTCTTGGCATCGCCTACCAGGTTGACCCGAAGACGGTCATCCGGGCCGGGTACGGACGCAGCTTCGACATTGGCGTCTTCGGTTCGGTCTTCGGTCACGTGGTGACGCAGAACCTGCCGGTTCTGGCCAACCAGAGCATCGGCAACAAGGGCGGCACGTCGCAAGCCTTCTGTATCGGCTCGCCGACGGACAACCCTGGTTGCAACCCGAACAACGACGGCAGCGCGCAGCCTGGCGGCGGCGGTCCTTTGACCTATACGCCAGTCTCGGTGCCGAACAGCGGCCTGCTGCCGAACCCCGGATCGCTGGTCACCAGCAAGGCGCGTCCCAACCCGATGCAGTTCCCGACGCTGGACGCGTGGAACGTCAGCTTCCAGCGCGCTCTGACGCCCAGCCTTTCGCTGACGGTCAGCTACGTTGGCAACAAGGGTACGCATACCCTGAGCGACGGCGACGGCAACAACACCAACCCCAACGAGGAAGGCATTACGATGCCCGGCTCGATGAGCATCAACGGCCAGACGCTGCACTGGGATCCAAACGCTCCCAGCACGCCGAACGCTCTTGGTGCGACCTCGAACCCGGTGTACCTGCAACGGTACTACGGACTGAAGCTGCAGGCCTGCGCAGACCCGAACTACACCCAGCCTACCGATCCAAATCTCCAGGCTGGAGAGTGCGGCTGGTCGCAGGGAATCTCCTACTACGGCGACAACCAGAACACCCACTTCAACGCGCTGCAGATTGTGCTGACGCAGGCGATGTGGAAGGGACTGGCTTTGAACGCCAACTACCAGTACGCCCACGCTACCGACTTCGCCAGCGGCTATGCCACCTGGAGCCAGTCGGTTGCCTATGGCAATGACAGCAGCGTTCGTCACCAGTCGGCCACCCTCTACGGCAGCTATGATCTGCCTTTTGGCAAAGGGAAGCAGTTCCTGCCCGACGCCAACAAGGCCGAGGATCTGATTGTCGGCGGATGGGAGTTGTCGGGCACCTACAACGTGGCCAGCGGACTGCCCTTCAGCCTGGGAGTCAACTGCTCCTTCACGAATGGGACGGTGGATTCGCAGGGCAAGTTGATCAGCTACCCGGATCTGCCGAACGGCCCCAGCACGGGCGCGCCTTGTTACCCGAACATTGCTCCGGGGACCAAGCTGCACACCAAGCTAAGCTCGTTCGTTCCCGGTCAGGGCTGGACGTTCTATCAGCCAGTCAGCCTGGGCAGCAGCGGATTCTCGGATCCGGGGCTTGACCAGATCGGCAACGGCGGACGCAACCAGTACTTTGGACCGAGCTTCTGGAACGCGGACCTTGCGCTCTTGAAGAACATGAACGTGTGGCACAATGTGCTGGCGCAGTTGCGCATGGACGCCTACAACGCGTTCAACCACATCAATCCCGGCAACCCTGGTGGTTACCTGCTCAGCGTGGGCAGCATCACCGGGGAGGCCCCTGGACCTGGCCCGCGCCAGCTTGTTTTCTCGGCGCGCGTTCAGTTCTAGCGTAACCTGATCCGGCAACAGCGCAGATGGGGAGCCTCGGCTCCCCATCTGTATTTGCCGGGCTTTACACTGGGATTGCAAGTTTGTGAGTGGTGGGATGAGCAGACATTTTGTGGAGATTCGCGTGGGCGTGTGTTTGTTGGTGATGGGCGCAGCGCTGGCCGGTCGCGGGCAGAGCGCACAACAGGCCGGGGCGGCTGCGCCCGCAGGCACGGCGGTTGCTCTGCCGAGCTTGAGCGAGGCGAGCAGCCTGGCCGCGCATGGTCATCTGGACCCGGCGATGGCGCTGCTGGATATTCTTCGCCAGAAGCAGCCGGAGCCGGCGGGAGTGGAGCGGCTGCGGGGGGAGATTTTTTACCAGAAAGAGATGCTTCCGGAGGCGGAGGCGGCGTTTGCCAAGGCGATGGCCGAGGACCCGAGCGACCGGGAGGCGACGGAGATGCGCGGGGTGGCGCTGTATCGGATGGCGCGGCCAGCGGAGGCGCTGCCGCTGCTGGAGCGGGCCAACCAGGCGGTGGGGTCGGCGAACGTCGATCCGCAGTATGTGCTGGGGCTTTGCTACATGGATGTGAAGCGGTATGACGATGCGCGGCGGGCGTTTGCGGCGCAGTTCGGCTTTCCGGCGGATTCTCCGGCGGCCTATGTGGCGACGGCGCGGCTGATGCTGCGGCGTGAGTTTACCCAGGAGGCGGCGGTTTTTGTGCACAAGGCGCTGGAGATGGACCCGCGGCTGCCGCTGGCGCACCAGCTTCTGGGGGAGATTGCGCTGGCGCAGGCGAATCTGCCGCTGGCGATCGAGGAGCTGGAGGCGGAGGAGAAGCTGAATCCTCTGGATGGAGTGCTGTACGAGCGGCTGGGCGACGCGTATGTTCGCGCCGGGAAGTATCAGCAGGCGCGGGAGGTTTTGAATCGGGCGGTGTTGCTGGAGCCGAACGATACCGGGCCGTACATTCTGCTGGGCGAGGCTTTGACGCGGCTGGGGAACCCGGCGCAGGGGGTTCACTATCTGGCGCACGCGGAACAGATGGACCCCGGCAACGCGGTGATCCATACCCAGCTAGGGCAGACGTATCGAGCGATGGGTGAGATGGGAATGGCGAATCGCGAGTATCGGCTGGCGATCGAGATCGGGCATCGCAACGATCCGAAGGCGCCGCAGGAGAAGTAGTGTCGAGGAAGCGTGGAGTGAGGGCGCGACAGTTGGTGATTGCGCTGGCGCTTGGGGTAGCCTCCGCGCATGCGCAGCCGCCGGGCAGCGCCGCCGGGCAAGCCGGCGCGTCCGAGGAAGCCAAGTTGGAGCAGGCGAACAGGGCCTTCCGGGCGGGCTATGCGGCGATGCAGGCGGGGCGTGTCGATGAGGCGCGGGTGGATTTTGCGCGGGTGGTGAGGCTGGCTCCGCAGTTGGCCGAGGGACACATGGCCCTGGGTGCGATCCTGGTCGAGCTGGGCAAGCCAGGGGCGGCGATTCCGGAGCTGAAGGAAGCGCTGAAGCTGAAACCGGGCGACCCGGCAGTGGAGGAGAATCTGGCGCGAGCGCATGAGGCGGAGGCGCAGAGGCTGGCGGCGACGGACCTGGAGGCGGCGATTGCCGAGATGCGGGAGGCGGTCGCGGCAGGCGAGCCGACTCAGGCAGCTCAGGCAGATCAGGCGTCGATGGCCTTTATGGAGGACGAGCTGGGATCGCTGCTGGCGCGGGCGAAGGAGTGGCCGGAGGCGGAAGCGGCCTTTCGCGTGGCGCTGGCGGGGAGCGGGCCGGACGCAGCGAGCGCGGGGATTCTGATGCATCTGGGCGTGGCGCTGGGCGAGGAGGGTCGCCTGGCTGAGGCCGAATCCGAGCTGAGGCTGGCTGCCGAGCGGGCACCGGGGAATGCGCTGGTGGAGTACCAGCTTGGCATCCTGCTGGCTCGGGAGGGCCATGACGACGAGGCGGTTGGGCACCTGGAAGCGGCGGTCAGGGCGGAGGGTGCCGGGCAGCCGGTGCCGGTGGGGGCGGAACTGGCGCTGGCCATGAGCTATCAGCGGCTGGGGCGGCAGGCGGAGGCGATTCCGTATTTTCAGAAAGCTGTGACGGCGGACCCGAGGGACGCATCGGCGCTGAACAACCTGGGTCTGGCGTTGACCGAGACGGGCAAAGCCAAGGCGGCGGTGCCGTATTTTGAGCGGGCGTTGGCGGGGAATCCCAGAGACCCGGTCTTTCACGAAGACCTGGGGGTCGCGTACATCCAGATGTCGGATTTTGGCTCGGCTATCGCGCAGTTCGAGGAGGCCAGGGCGCTGGATGGGGCGAATCCGCAGCTTCATTACGATCTGGGTTTGGCTTACAAGCTGAAGGACCGGATGGAGGAGGCGATTGGCGAGTTGAAGGAGGCTGCGCGGCTCGATCCGACGCTGCCTGACCCGCCGTATACGCTGGGAATTCTGCTGATGCAACTGGGCCGGCTGGATGAGGCGGCCAAGTCGCTGCGGGTTGCGCTTGCGCTGCGCCCGAACAACGGGGACGGGTGGGCGATTCTGGGGAGCGTGCTGAAGCAGTTGAATGAGCCGGAGGAGGCGATTCCGGCGCTGCGGCGGGCGATGGAACTGTTGCCCGCGCAGCCGGGGCCGCGGATCACGCTGGCTGCCGTGCTGGCCGAGCAGGGCAAACGGGACGAGGCCGCTGCGCTGCGCAAGGAGGCTGCTGATCTGAGCCGCGTCGCGGTGAATCGGCAGCGCGCCAGCTTCAGCATGAACGCGGGCAACCAGCTTCTGTTGCGGGGGCAGATCGGGGACGCGGTGGGGCGCTTCGAGGAGGCAATCGCCGCGGACCCGAGCCTGGCCGAAGCGCATCGGCAGCTAGCGGTTGCCTATGATCGCGAGGGGCGTGCCGGGGACGCGTCGGCGGAGCGCGCCAAAGCGGACGCGCTCGAGGTGGCCGGGTCGCCCGAGTCACCGCAGTGAGCTGCGGAACCCTGGGGCAATTTCCGGCGTAATCTGTATTGACACTCGCGAATTGGCAGCGTTCGGGGGGAATGAAATGAAAGTGGTTTCGATGCGGCTTCAGCCGACCATAGCTCGGAGACGTATAGGGCGGCGGTGGAGCGGCGCGATCGTCGTATTCCTGAGCGTAGCCGGATTCAGCGCAGCCGGTTGCGCACAGCAACTGGCTGCGGCCAAAGCGGCGGTGGAAGAGGGGCGAACGACGCTCGATGTCGGGACACTGACGGATGCGCGGGCGAAGCTGGAGAGTTGTCTGGCGGTGAACCCGAGGGACGCGGGCTGCGCGTATGAACTGGCGCGGGACGAGATGTATCTGAAGCAGGCCGAGGAGACGGCACACAACGCGGCTGCGGCTCGGCACTGGCTGGACCAGGCGGTGACGGATGCGGCGCGGGCCGTGGAGCTGTCTCCGAACATAGCCGACGCTCATGCGCTGGTGGCGGCTATCGACAGCCAGGAGATCAGCGGGATGACCTCGGCGATGCGCTACGGGCCGCGGGTGAGCGCGGAGCTGGCGCGCGCCCTCGCGCTGGACCCCAACAATGCGCTGGCCTACTCGGTGATGGGGCGCAGGTGTCTTTATGCTCCAGCGATGTTTGGCGGCGACACCGAGAAGGCGATTCAGGACTTCCAGCGCGCCGTGCAGAGCGAGCCGCAGTCGGACGAGAACTACGTGTGGCTGGCGATGGCTTACTGGAAGAAAGGCGACAAAGTCCGAGCACATCAGGCGATGGACCAGGCGCTGCGGTTGAACGGTCGGAGCCGTTTCGCGCAGCAGGTTCGCGCGGGCTGGCGAGAGTAGGCAAGCGATGCATGAAGTGACAGACAAGACGGCAGCGGGTCGAGATCGCCAGTCTTCCGGCGTGGCGGGGTGGGCGCGCCGGCATCCGGTTGCGGGCTATTTTCTGTTGACCTTCGGGATTTCGTGGACGAGCGCGTTGGTGGTGGCTGCTCCGCTGCTGGTGCGCGGGCTGGCGATCCCGAAGCTCACGGGATTGATGATGTTTCCCGCGATGCTGCTGGGGCCAGTGCTGGCGGCGGTAGCGATGACTGCCATGGTCGAGGGGCGCACTGGCCTGGGGGCGTTGCGTCGCAGGATTTTCTGGACAGGCTTTGCGCCGGGCTGGTCGCTGGCGATCCTGATTCCGCCGCTCAGCATCTGGGCTGCACTGTGGTTCTTCACGCGCTTCGTTTCGCCGGTCTATGCGCCGAACCGGTTCTTTGTTGGCGCGGGATTCGGGCTGCTCGCGGGCGTGGTCGAGGAGATGGGCTGGACTGGCTACGCGCTGCCAGCGATGCTGAAGCGCTGGAGTCCCTTTCGGTCGTCGGTCATGCTGGGGCTGCTGTGGTCGTTGTGGCATGCTCCGGAGGTGGATTTCCTGGGCGCGGCAACTCCTCACAGAGGCTATTGGCTGATGTACTTTGCCGCCTTCGCCGGAGTGATGACGGCGATGCGGGTACTGATTGGCTGGCTGTATGTTCATACGGGGAGCGTGGGTCTGGCACAACTGATGCACGCGGCATCGACTGGCAGCCTGGTGGCGCTCAGCCCCTCGCACGTGGGTCCCGGTCAGGAAGCGTACTGGTACTGCGGTTACGCGGCGGTGTTGTGGCTGGTGGTGGCGCTGGTCTGGTACGGAGAGGGCGTGTGGGCGAGGACGCGTCAGATTGTGGCAGCTATGAGCAGAAAGCCGGAGAAATAGGAAACGCTAACTGACCCGCGAAGGATAGAATCGGACGAGATCGGACGAGCGCGCTGGCGAGTGCTCGCGCTTATTGCCTTCGCGGGGAATCGATGAAAATGAACC
>JAJZFR010000217.1:27847-31272 GCA_021805265.1 Acidobacteriota bacterium
GAGCAGAAAGCCGGAGAAATAGGAAACGCTAACTGACCCGCGAAGGATAGAATCGGACGAGATCGGACGAGCGCGCTGGCGAGTGCTCGCGCTTATTGCCTTCGCGGGGAATCGATGAAAATGAACCTGGCTGGAACGGATTGGAAGCGCTTCTGCAAGGGCTGCGGAGTGGCTTTTGCGTGGATGGCTGGATGGATGGCTGCATTGGCGGCGATTGGCGGCGGTGCGTTTTGCCCGGCCCAAGCCCCGGGACTTGCTCCGGTGCTGGCCCGGACGCAAGCCCGGACGCAAGCCCGGACACGCCTAGCCAGCGGTAACTCAGCAATCTCGGCGGTCGAAGCGCGGATGCGGGTGGATCGGGCGGGAGTGATCGGCCGGTCCGACATTGTGCTTGGCCAGCCGAACCGCGAGGCGACCGAAGCGCTTCCTCTGGGCAATGGGAGGCTGGGGGTGGCGATCTGGTCTGCCGACGGGCTGACAGCGCAGTTGAACCGCGCGGACACAATGCCGTACCGATACTCGACCGGTCAGCTTGTGATTCCCGGACTGGCGCGGCTGACGGCAGCCCCGGACTACAGCGCGCGGCTGAATCTGTATGCGGGGACATTCGAGGAGTCGGGCGGCGGTGTTCGCGTACGGGCGTATGTGCAGCCGAAGTCGGACCTGCTGATTGTCGAAGTGAGCGGGGCGGATGCGCATACTCCGCAAAAGGCTCTCTTGCGGCTTTGGGCACCGCGCAAGCCCGAGGCAACGATCACGGGAGGAACCGGAATGCTGGCGGAGAGCTGGCTGGATAATCGCAATCCTGGCGGCTCGGGCGAGCGGTTTGGTTCGCTTGCGGCGATCACCGCGATGGGGAGAAACGTACACGCAGAACTGGTGGACGGGCGGACCATTGCTGTCACGGTTACGCCGGAGGCTGATGGCCGCTTCCGGATTCTGGTTGCTTCGCCGGGCTTTGCCGGCGGGGCCAATCGGCAGGCGCTGGTTGCGGGCGCGCTGCGGGACCGGTCGCCGCTGGCTCATGAGGATGCCTGGCGGGAGTTCTGGCGGCGGGCGGATACGGTGAAGATCACTTCGCCGGACGGTGCCGGCGAGTACATGGAAAACCTGCGGGCGATCTATCTTTACAGCGCGGAAGCGGAGAGCGGCGGGCGGTATCCCGGCTCGCAGGCGGGCGTGGGCGACCTGTTTTCGTCGGTGCGCGACGAGCATCAGTGGGATCCATCGGCCTTCTGGCACTGGAACCTGCGGATGCAGGTAGCGGCGAATCTGGCGGCGGGGCTGCCGGAGTTGAACCTGCCGTATTTTCGCCTGTACCGGGAGAATCTGGGACGAATTGAGGATTGGACCAGGGCGCACATGGGCGGCGCGAGCGGAGTGTGCATCCCGGAGACGATGCGGTTTGATGGCAAGGGCATCGAGTTCGAGACGTGGGGCGGGAATCGGAAGGTCTCGGGTTGGAACTGCGATCTGGCGTCTGGCCCGTACTACAACGCGCGGACGATCTCGACCGGCGCGGAGGTTTCGCTGTGGATATGGCGACAATACCAGGGCACCGGGAATCGCTCGTTTCTTGAGGAAAACTTTCCGGTGATGGCGGAGTCGGCGCGTTTTCTGCTGGGATATGAAAAGCCGGGCGAGGATGGGCTGCTGCACACCTCGCCGTCGAATGCGCATGAAACGCAGTGGGATGTGCGCGATCCGGTGACCGATCTGGCGGCGCGGCAGGCGTTGTTTCAGGCGACGGTTGCCGCAGCCACGCTGCTTGGCCGCGAGCGGGCGATGGTGGCTGAGATGCGCTCGGCGCTGACGCGGATACCGGCGTGGCCGCTGGTTCTTCCGGGCGCGCCGACCGTACTGACGGCAGGCTCCGGTTCCGGATCCGGTTCTGAGGGTGCGGGAAGGGACGAGGTGATCGCGCCTTCGTGGGAGCCTGGCGCGGGGATTCACAACATGGAGAATATCGGCCTGGAGCCGGTGTGGCCGTACGACCTGATTACCGACCGATCGCCGCTTTTCGGGCTGGCGCGGCGGACGTATTTTGCCCGCCCGACCAAGGCCCACATCGACTGGAGCTTCGATCCGGTGCAGGCGGCGCGGCTGGGGCTTGGCGATGAGGTGCGGGCGACGCTGATCGACATTACCGAGACGAATCAGAAGTACATCAACGGGTTTGCCCGGTGGGAGGGCGTAGGCGGGGAGTTTTATGTGGAGCAGACGGGAGTGGTGGCGCTGGCGGTCGAGGAGGCGCTGGTGTCAGACCCTGACGGGGTGATTCGGATTGCGCCAGCGGTTCCCAAAGGATGGGATATGGATGGAAGCGTGTCTGTGCGCGGCCAGACGCGGGTGGATGTCGAGGCGCGTGGCGGAGTTGTGCGCGCGGTCGGGTTCGAGGTGGGGCAGACCGAACGTCTGAAGGTACGCAATCCGTGGCCGGGCAAGCCGGCTCGGGTTTCCGGCGGGGCTGGCGGGAACGGAGTGGCGGTGCAGGCGGATGGGGATGGAGTGCTATCGTTTCCGGTGGTAGCCGGGCACTGGTATCGGCTGTATCCGGTGGATGTCGGGGATGGCGGCTTCGCCCGAGTGGAGGGCCAGCGGGCGACTGAGGCGCGGCGGCTGGGGCCCGAGAAGAAGAGCGTGCAGATAGGGCTGTTTCCGGCCCTCGAGCCGTGACGGGGACGGATTGGAATCGGCCTTGGTATCAACCTTGCTGAGGGGTTTTCGCCTTGCGGTCGAGGAGGGAATCGGGCGCTCGGCGGTGGTTTGCGAGTAGAACCCAGGTCCCCGATAGTGCCGGGGGACCTGGGGCACACGGATTTTGGTTGTTACTCGGATTCTGGTTGTTACACGGATTCTGGTTGTTACACGGATTTTGGATTGTCGCCCGGATTCCGGATGTTACACGGATTCTGGTTGTTACACGGATTTTGGATTGTCGCCCGGATTCCGGATGTTACCCGGATTCCGGATGTTACTCGGATTTTGGATTGTCGCCCGGATTCCGGATGTTACCCGGATTCTGGATTGTTACTCGGATTCCGGTTGTTACCCGGATTCTGGATGGTTGCCCGGATTCTGGTTGTTACCCGGATTCTGGATGGTTGCCCGGATTCTGGTTGTTACCCGGATTTTGGATTGTCGCCTGGATTCCGGGTTGGGGGGTTATGCGTTCATGGGCTTGGACGCGAGCAGGTCTTCGATGGAGATGGGGAGCTTGCGTACGCGGACGCCGGTCGCGTGGTAAACGGCGTTGGCGATGGCCGGGGCTACGCCGGCGAGGCCGATTTCGCCGATTCCGCGCGCGCCGTACTCGCCCATGGCGAAGTCGGGATAGTCGAGGAAGTGAACGTCGATCCGGGGGCAGTCGGCTGCGGTGGGGACCATGTAGTCGGCGAAGTTGTTGTTGATGGGATGGCCGTTGT
>JAJZFR010000217.1:31372-33634 GCA_021805265.1 Acidobacteriota bacterium
CCGCGCGCGCCGTACTCGCCCATGGCGAAGTCGGGATAGTCGAGGAAGTGAACGTCGATCCGGGGGCAGTCGGCTGCGGTGGGGACCATGTAGTCGGCGAAGTTGTTGTTGATGGGATGGCCGTTGTTCGGCTCGTAGATGGCCTGTTCGAGGAGGGCCATGCCGACGCCCATGACGGCCGCGCCGAGGATCTGGTTGGCACCGGCCTTGGGGTTGAGGATGCGCCCGGCGTCGAGGACGCTGACGATGCGGGAGACGCGGAGGCGGGCAATGCCTGGGTCCCAGGTGACCTCAGCGAAGTGGACGCCGAAGGAGTGGGTGGAGACATCGCGGGCTTTGGGCACGGTGTAGAGCGGGCCTGACTGGCCTTCGCCCGCGACGGAGGCGGCGTTGGCGAGGCGGAGCAGGGACTGGAAGCTCTGGCCGGAGGCGGGTGGCTGGGTGCTGATGTGGACCATGCCGTCGGTGAGGGCGAGCGCGGTGATCGGCTTGCCCTGGAACGGGGAGCCGGCCGCCTGGGAGGCCAGGGTGAGCATGGCCTGGGTGGCCTTTTCGACGCCGTCTACGATGGCGGGCGTGACGGTTGCTGTGACGACCGAGCCGCCGGAGGTTGGGCCGGGTACGAGCGAGGTGTCGCCGAGAACCACCTGGATGCGGTCGAGCGGCAGGCCGGTTTTGTCGTTGATGACCTGGGCGAAGATGGTGTAGGTGCCGGTGCCGACGTCCTGGGTGGCGGAGCTTACGCGCACTGTGCCGTCATCGTGGAAGGAGACGACGGCCTGCGCTCCGCCGCGATAGGCCCCCCAGCTTGCTCCGCCGAGACCCCAGCCGAGGATGAGGTCGCCCTGGCGCATGGAGCCGACGGCGGGGGTTCGCCTGCTCCAGCCGAATTTATCCGCGCCGAGCTGGAGACACTCCTTGTAGTGGCGGGAGGAGAATGGCTTGCCGTTGGATTCGTCGATCAGGGTGTCGTTCGCTATGCGCAGGGCGACGGGGTCCATCTGGAGCTTGACGGCCAACTCGTCCATGGCGGACTCGATGGCAAAGAGGCCGGGGACGGCACCGGGGCCGCGCATGGGCGTGGGGGTGCCGACGTTGCGGCGGACCAGCGCCGAGGTGACGAGCAGATTGGGTGTGCTGTAGAGAAAGGGAGTGGCCTCGCCGCAGTTCTCGTGGACGTCGTCGGTGAAGGAGGTGTGATTGCGGTAGTCCTGATGGAGGCTGACGAGCTTGCCGTCTTTGGTGGCACCGATGCGGACGTGCTGCTGGGTCTGGGGGCGATGGCCGACGGCAGTGAACATGAGGCTGCGGGGTACGTAGATTTTGACCGGACGCATGAGTTGACGGCTGGCCACGGCGGCGAGCGCCGACTGGGGCCAGGGGAAGAGCTTGCCGCCGAAGCCGGAGCCGAGGAAGCGGGTGATGACCTGGACATTTTCGTGGGGTACGCCGAGCATCTGGGCCATGACGTTCTGGTGGTTGACGACGCCCTGGGAGGTCTCGTAGAGGGTGAATCGCTTGCCGTCCCAGACGGCGACGGAGGCGTGCATCTCCATGGGATTGTGGGTTTCCGCAGGGGTGACGTAGACCTGATCGATCTGGACCGGAGCGGAGGCGAAGGCGGCTTCGACATCGCCGCGCTTGCTTTCGGTGTGGAGCGGCAGCTCTGGGGTCTGGGGGTCGTTGAGGTCCATCGAGACGTTGGGCTTGTCAGCCTGATACCTGACCTGGACCTTGTCGGCAGCAGCGTGGGCCTGTTCGAGCGTCTCGGCGACGACGACGGCCACGTACTGGCCATAGTAACGGATCACGTTGTCGGCAAAGGGCGGGCGCGACTCGCTGGGGTGGCCGCCGAAGCTGCCGGGAGCGGCGTGATAGAGCGGGCCGATGTTGCCGTGATGCAGGACCAGGAGCACGCCTGGCATGTGGCGAGCCTCTGAGGCGTCGAGCGAGAGAATTTTACCTTTGCCGATGGTGCTGGCCACCGGCCAGGCGTAGGCCATGCCGGGGAAGTGATAGTCGGTGGCGTACTGGGCGGTGCCGGTGGTTTTGAGCGGGCCGTCGATGCGCGAGGTGGGCTTGCCGATGAGGGAGCCGGCGGGCGTTACGGAGGTTGTGGCGGGGGTTGTTTCGAGGATGGCTTCAGGCATGGTGGAGACTCCTGTGCGCGGGGCGTGCGAAAAGCGCTCGCAATAACAATAGCCGAGCGGGGGTGCAATAGGGAAGATTTGTGTGCATACGAGTTTGAGGCGATCAACGGAG
>JAJZFR010000041.1 GCA_021805265.1 Acidobacteriota bacterium
ATCCAGAACCACCAGCGCATCCGCCTGCAACACCGGCTCCATCCCGGCAACATCGCTGCCACTCAGCCGAACCGCTACAAACCGCTCCCATTGCCGGCGCGTCGTTGTACAGCGTGGCCGAAAGCTGCGGAGCGTTTCCGCCGGAAACTCGAGCATCCGCTGCACGCTCGTCGCTCGAACGTAAGGCTCGAAAAGCGCTACCGGATGGCTCACCAGTGGAACCTGACCCACTTCCCCAATCTGCTCGCCCATCAACACACCCCGCCCTCCACGCGCGGAAGGAAGTAGATCGGCAACAGATAACTGCTGTGATCGCAGCAACTTGTCCAGCGTCCCAAGCGAAAGTTGGCGCCGACCGTGCAGAAAATTCGACAGATGCGGCTGCCCCACTCCCGTCTGCCGCGAAAGCAGCGAGACACTCAGCGTTCCCCGCTCGATCCGCCGCAGCAGCTCGGCTCTCACCCGCTCCTGCAGTTGTGAAAAGTTCATGTGGAAAATTCACTGCCAGCAATGTCCCCGAGCTACGCAGTTTTTCTATTGGAAATGCTTCTCTCGGATAATCTCCCCATTTTTTCGCTTTTGTCCAACTCATTCCTCGATGCGAATCCTTTTTCTAACAAATTTCATTGACGTATACATCTCATCCACTTAGATTGGCTTCACTTTCTCAAACCAGGTTGGAGGAAATCTCGGAACTCTATGCGGCCCTGCTTGCACATGCAAAAGCTGAAGGCGTCATCGGACTTTCCTGTCCGCATGCGACCTCGACCGCTGGCTTTCCACGATCCACTCCGCACGGGTGGGCAATCCATCGCCCACCCCACTCAACCAGGCAAGAGCTTCCAGTATCTGTGCGCCATGAGCATGACTTTTTTTCGTCGAAAGCGCCGGACCATCCCTCAGCAGGACAAAAGATTCCTGCGCGGTCTGTGCTCCTTCCCTTTACCCGCTTCTCTGTGCTGTCTGGCAGGCCTTTCGCGGGTGTTTCTCGTGTCTTGGAGACTCTGTCATGGATTTGTGCGTGCATCTGAAAGTATGCGAAGGATGCGGTTGCCTCTGGTACCGCTCACAACAGCAACGTAGCTCGGTTTACTGCGTTCGCTGCGTCGAACGCCTCAAGGATTTTCCCACCCCGCAGTCCCGCAAGCGACGTGGCAGGCCGCGCAAAGTTGCACTGCCTACTGTCTGGGCCGTGGCCGATGCGATGGGAGGTGCTCGATGAGCGCCGCCCTTCAGCCTGCCATCATGCCCTTCGTCGCCAGACTGGCTGCGCAACCCGTCCACAATCTGCGCGCTGCCGCAGCTCTCGGCCAGCGCAAACCCGTTGCTTCAGTCCAAAGTCCTCTCGAACTCAAGCAACCAGCAGCCCAGCCCCAGCCCGAAACTCTCGTCTCCTGGGCCTTTTATCGCAAACACACCGAAAGCATGCTGCGACGTTACCTGTACGCCTCGATGCAGGTGGGCCGATCTCCGGCCCTGCTCAGCGAGTCCGTCGGACGTGGCTGGGTCTCCAGCCGCCGCGTCCGAACCTTCGAGGACGCGGTCATCTTCGTCCTCGACATCGAACGATGCATTGCCCGGCTCAGCTCCTTTGACCAGACTATCCTCAAACGCATCGTCCTCCAGGAGTACACCCACGCAGAAACCGCCGATATGCTCGGCATCAGCGCGCGGACTGTCTGCTCGCGGCTGCCGCAGGCTATCGACAACCTCACCGAACTCCTCGTCGCCGCCGAACTCCTCGTTCTGCCAGACTGACCGCAACGCACCATCAACTCAATCCGCTCCGCTGGCTTCTGAAAATTTTCCTGAAGCTGGCGGAGCGTTCTCTTTCTACCTCCATACGCCTTGATCTACAATTGGCCCTTCAGAAAATGAGGGTCGCCGGATGAGCCTGAAAACATGGATCAACAAGCGAAACACTTTGTTGCGCATCGGAATTGCCGCCATTGCAGCGCCGTCGCTGATCGCGCAGACGCCCGCTCCCATCGCCATCACTCCATCCGGGATGGCAAAAATTGCCACCGTCGATCCGCGCTTTCTCTCCTATAACGTCGAGATGGTCGAGGTCACCGGCGGCCGTTTCTGGAAACCCTACAACTCCACCGCCGTCACCCTCGCGCCCAGCGGCAATCAGCCCGCCGGACTCGATCCCAATCTCTTTGAATATCGGCCTCCCATTGATCTCTCAAACTCCCGCCTGCGCAATCTGGCCGCTGCCCTGGGACCGGTCTACGTCCGTGTAAGCGGAACATGGGAGAACACCACCTACTTCCAGAATGACGACGGCCCGGCGCTCCAACAACCTCCCGAAGGATTCAAGAGCGTACTCACACGCCCCGAGTGGAAAGCCGTTGTCGGCTTCTCTCGCGCCATCAATGCAAAGATCGTCACTTCCGTCGCCGTCAGCGACGGCGCGCGCGACCCCGCCGGACTCTGGACTCCAGCCCAGGCCAAATCTCTCTTCGACTACACCCGCAGCCTCGGCGCAACCATCGCCGCAGCCGAGTTCATGAACGAGCCGACCTTCGCCATCCTCGGAGGCGCGCCCAAAGGCTACGACGCCGCAGCCTTCGCCAAAGACGTTCGTGTCTTCGATGCGTTCCTGCGAAAGCAATCCCCGAAAACCATCTTCCTGGGGCCGGGCAGCGTCGGCGAAGGCGTTTCGCTCTTGCCGAGCGGTGCCGCCATGAAACTCATCGCCTCCGAAGACATGCTCAAAGCCACCGGGCCAATCTTCGATGCCTTCTCCTATCACTACTACGGCAAAGCCTCCAAACGCTGCGGGAGCACGCTCACCCTCGATCAGGCGCTTACGAGCGACTGGCTGGATCGCACCGACACGGTCGAAGCCTTCTACGCCTCCCTGCGCGACAAATACCTTCCCGGAAAGCCAATGTGGCTGACCGAGACCGCCGAGGCAGCCTGCGGTGGCGACCCCCTCGCAGGCCAGTTCGTCGATAGCTTCCGTTACCTCAACCAACTCGGCTCACTCGCTCAAAAGGGCGTCCAGGTCGTCATGCACAACACCCTCGCATCGAGCGATTACGGGCTTCTGACTTCCGAAACCTACCTGCCGCGCCCCAACTACTGGGCCTCCGTCCTCTGGAATCGAACCATGGGCAGCATCGTGCTCAACCCCCAACCCAACCCCATGTCCCCCAACGACACCGGCCTGCGTTTCTATGCCCAGTGCATGAAGGGCAACCACACTGGCGGCGTGACTCTCCTCGCGCTCAATACTGATCCTCACCACAGCGCAGCCATATCCCTGCCCAACGATGCGACTCGCTATACCCTCTCGGCCACCAGTCTTGACAGCGACAGGATTGCTTTGAACGGAACCCAACTCGATCCAGCCGCAGACGGAACCCTGCCCGCGATGAACGGACAGAAGGTCGCGGCTGGCAACCTCCAACTCGCGCCCGCAAGCATCACGTTTCTGACCCTGCCCTCAGCCGCAAACCACGCCTGCATGTAGCAGATTTCCGTGGGTCGCTTATGACTTGCGGAAGCGGTTGGCGCGCTCGAACTCCTCACGCAGTTCCGGCGTACGCAGATTTTCCCTCAGATGAGCCAGCCGCTGCTCCAGCGACGACAGCGCTGCCGCAATTGCCTCCGAATTGGTCGAGGCCACGTCCCGCCACATGCTGTACGGGCTGGACCCCAGCCGCGTCATCTCGCGCAGCGCCCGCCCGCCAACCCTGCTCATCTCCGGCGTCCCGCCCACTTCGTCTTCCAGTAACGCCGCCAGCGCCGTGGCCACAAACTGCGGCAGGTGACTCGTCCACGCCACCAATTCATCGTGGCGATCGGCATCCAGATCAAGCGGTTCGGCTCCGAAGCGCTTCACCCACTCGCGCCACTCGGTGGCCACCGCCGCCGCCAGGCCAAACACCTCGGAGCGTGCTGTAAACATCCACGCCGCCCCGCGAAACAGGCCAGCGTCTGCCTCTGCGGCACCACTCACTTCCTTGCCCGCCATCGGATGACCGGGCAGAAAACCCGCCCGACCCGCTTGATTGTAGAGCCGTTCTCCTGTTGCCGTAACCATCGCCTTGGTGCTGCCCACATCTGTCACCAGTTGATGCGGTGCCAGCACTCCGGCAAGCCGCTCCATCCAGTCCATGATCGCGTAGACCGGCCCCGCCAGCAGGATCAACTGGCAATCACCCGCTTCCCCCAGGGCATCCTCCGCGCTTGCCGCTGCCCGGTCCACAGCGCCGCGACTCACCGCGACCCGCAGTTGCTCGGCTTCCTTGTCCCAGCCTACGATCGTCCCCGCAAAGCCCGCCGCGCGTAGCGCCAGGCCTGTCGAGCTGCCGAGCAGGCCTGTGCCCAGAATCAGTACGCGGTCGAGAACAAGGCCGGGCGCGTTGACCATCTAAACGCTGCGCCCCACTGCCGTAGCAATCAGCCTCAGTTGCCCCACCAGTTCGCTGAATGCCTCGGGAAACAGCGTTTGCGCGCCATCCGAAACCGCCTTGTCCGGGTTTGGATGGACCTCGACGATGATCCCATCCGCGCCTGCGGCCACCGAAGCACGCGCCATTGCCGGAACCATATCCCGCCGTCCGGTACCGTGCGACGGGTCGCCCACGATGGGCAGGTGAGACAGCTTCTTGATCACCGGAATCGCCGACACATCCATCGTGTTCCGGGTGTAGGTCTCGTACGTACGAATGCCGCGCTCGCACAGGATCACGTCATAGTTGCCCCCGGCCAGAATGTACTCGCTGGCGAGCAGCAGCTCCTCGATCGTGGCCGCGATGCCCCGCTTCAGCATCACCGGCTTGCGCGCCTTACCCAGCTCGCGCAACAGGTTGAAGTTCTGCATGTTTCGCGCCCCCACCTGGAAGCAGTCCACATGCGGCAGCATCGGTTCGATCTGCGAGATTTCCATCACCTCGCTGATCGTCAGCAGTCCCTGACTGTCAGCAGCCTCCTGCATCAGTTGGAGACCTGGAATTCCCAACCCCTGGAAGGCGTAGGGCGAGCTGCGCGGCTTGAACGCTCCGCCGCGCAGAAAACTCGCTCCCGACGCCTTCACCATCCGTGCCACCTCGAAGATCTGGTCGCGATTTTCAATCGCGCACGGGCCGGCCATGATGGCCACCTGTTCCCCACCCACCTTCACGCCGTTGCGAAACGTCACCACCGTGCCTTCAGGACGGAATCCCCGTCCCGCCAGCTTGTACGGTGAGCTGATCCGATGGACGTAGAGCACGCCCGGAAGCAGCTTGAACTCCTCAATATCAAGCGCGGCCGTCGGCCCAACCCCCGCCAGAATCGTCTGCGTTGTTCCCGTGGTGCGGTGTACATTCACTCCGCTTTCCACCATCTTTTCGATCACGTTGTCGATCTGTTCTTCGCTTGCCAACTCCTGCATTGCTACGATCATTTGTCCTTCCCCGTCTCGGGCGTCTTCGCGCCTGCATCCTGGCCCTGGCCTGTTGCCTGGGCATTTCTTTCATGGGTCAGCTCATTGCGCTGCAATGTCCGCATGACGTCGATAATTCGCTCGAAGATGTGCGTCAGTTCGATATCCGGCAACGGTCCCTTGTTCACCGCGCGAATGTTCTCGTAAATCTTCTTCTCGCGCGCCGGTTCGTAGATAGGCAGCGCGGTCGCTACCTTGAGCCGCCCTGCCTCGAGCGCTGTCTCCGCCCGTCGGCTCAGCAGATCGACCAATTGGCGATCCAGCTCATCGATCTGTTTCCGCAGTTCTTCAAGCGTCATACCAGTCCTCGTGATTGCATTTCGTGCGCATCCTCCGATAACAATTGCGCGATAGCTTCGTGGAACCTATCGTGCGCATGCCGGAGGATTCGTCTGGCCAGGGATTGCGACCATCGCGCGGGCATCGTCCGCGTTTCCTGTCGCCTGCAAGGGTTCGTCAGCGATGGGCAAACTGCTCCCAGCCGCCTAAAGGGCCTGCGCCAGGTCGTGCTGGCGCAGACCCTCGATAAATCGAGAGACCTCGCCTGGCGCATGCTCCGGAGTCGATCGCTCGATCAACTCCACAATCGCGCTGCCGATCACCGCCGCATCCGCGAACTCGCCCACCTGGGCGAAGTGATTCGCGTTTGAGATGCCGAACCCGACGGCGACCGGCAGCTTGCTCCATCGCCGGATCCGCTCGACCAGTGCGGCTGCGTCCGAAGTCATATTCTGCTGCTTGCCGGTGATGCCGGTTCGCGAAATCGCATAAATAAACCCCTTCGAGTGCTCGGCGATAGCGCGCAGCCGCTCGTCCGGGCTGGTCGGCGCTGCCAGAAATATCGGTGCCAGACCAACCCGCTCCATCTCCGCCAGATATCCGTCAGCTTCTTCGACAATCATGTCAGTCAAAAGCACCCCGTCCACGCCCGCACCAGCGGCTGCATCGGCAAATTCCCGCATGCCGTAGCGCAGGATCGGATTCAGATAGGAAAAGATCACCAGCCCCGCACCGGGACGCGCCGCGCGCAACTCCCCAGCCAGCTTCAGCACGTCCACCAGTCGCGTTCCCGCCGCAATCGCCCGTTCGCTGGCGCGCTGGATCACCGGACCATCGGCCAGCGGATCGCTGAACGGGACGCCCAACTCGATCACGTCAGCGCCAGCGTCGATCGCCGCGAGGGCAATGGCGCGGGTGACAGAAAGATCGCCCCGAGCATGAACTCCCCCGCCCGGCTGCAAACCGCCGTCGCCCGCCGTCAGATAAACCACCAGGCCGGGATGTCGATGGAAATGTATGGCCATGAATCGCGATTCTGCCCGTATCAAAAAATAATCGACAGCTAGAGCGCTTCCGCTCCGGCGATCTTCAACTCCCGCGCCAGGATGCCCATGTCCTTATCGCCCCGCCCCGAGAGATTGATTATTAGTATGTCATGCGCGGCCATGCCCGGCGCAATGCGCAGACACTCGGCCACCGCGTGAGCGCTCTCGATCGCGGGCAGAATTCCCTCCGTCCTGGAAAGTCGGACCACTGCCTCCAGCACCTGCGCATCGTCGGCAGACAGATATTCCGCCCGTCCGCTATCGTGCAGCGCCGCGTGCTCCGGGCCAACCGTCGCGTAATCGAGTCCCGCCGAAATCGAATGCGTGAGCGAAACCTGGCCATTTTCATCCTGCAGCACGTAGGAATACGTGCCCTGCAACACTCCCGGTGAGCCGCCCTCGAAGCGCGCCGCATGGTCGCCCAGCGCCTTTCCGCGGCCGCCAGCCTCCACGCCGATCAGGCGAACATCCCGGTCGTCGAGAAACGCATGAAACGCGCCAATCGCATTGGACCCACCGCCGACGCAGGCCAGAATCGCCGTCGGCAGCCGTCCCTCGCGCTCCAGAATCTGCTGGCGCATCTCGATGCCGATCACGCGATGAAAATCCCGGACCATGGTCGGATACGGATGCGGCCCAAGCGCCGAGCCGAGAATATAGTACGTATCCCGAACGTTGGTCACCCAGTCCCGCAGCGCCTCGTTGACCGCGTCCTTGAGCGTCTTCGAGCCGGACGAAACAGCCCGTACCTCCGCGCCCAAAAGGCGCATCCTCAGCACGTTCAACTCCTGCCGGCGCATATCTTCCTCGCCCATATACACGATGCACTCAAGGCCCAGCAGCGCGCAGACCGTCGCCGTCGCCACGCCGTGCTGGCCCGCGCCCGTCTCGGCGATGATGCGTCGCTTGCCCATGCGCCGCGCCAGCAGGCCCTGACCCAGCGCGTTGTTGATCTTGTGTGCACCCGTGTGCAGCAGGTCTTCCCGCTTGAGATAAATCCTGGCCCCGCCCAGCTCCTCCGTCAGCCTGCGGGCAAAGTAGAGCGGCGTCGGGCGACCGGCAAAGTCGCGCAGCAACTCCCCCAGTTCCGCTTGAAACATCGCGTCGCCGCTGGCCTCGGCGTAAGCATGCTCCAGCTCCTCGAGCGCCGCCATCAGCGTCTCCGGCACATAGCGCCCGCCGTAGGCTCCGAAACGCCCCGCCGTTGCGCCTTGCTTCTGCCCCGCAAATTCCGTCTGTGGCTCTGGAACCGCTGTGCCTGCCATCGTCCGCTCCTCCAACTTCTGGGCCATTCTGCCCACTAGCCCTGCCTTGTGTACCTCAAGTTTAGCGCCGCGAAGGGAGAAACGTGACGCCTGCACCGAAAGTGTTTTGGCAAGAGCAGAAAATTCTGCGTAACCCCACCCGCAAAAGCCGATCCGGTCGAGGTGGGCGCAAGCACGCGGGGTACCGCTTTGGATACGTCTAAGAACCTGTCCAGAAACTGGAGAAGGAATCAGGGAAGTCATAGGCATGAGTGTCTTTGTTGCATAGGTTGGAGTCATGTACCCGAGCGATTTGAGCGATGCGCAGTGGAAGAAACTGGAGCCG
>JAJZFR010000296.1 GCA_021805265.1 Acidobacteriota bacterium
AAAAAATGCTCCCTGGGCCTTCAGCGAAAGGCTATTTCTCAGTGATGCGCGCGCGAATCCACAGGGAGCCGAAGACCACAAGGCCCACCGCCCAGACCACAATCGCCGCTGGCAGCCCGCAGTAGAGATAAGTGTCTGCGTAGTTGACCGTATGGTGGCCAAGCTGATTCCAGCCGAGCAGCGCAAAGATGGAGAGCGCCGTCACCAGGAAAAACGTGAAGAAGCCGGAAGCCGCGGTCAACAGCAGGCTGGTGAAAAAGCCGAAGCCATCGAGCGGAAAGCCGAGAAAGCTGCCGCTCGATGGTTGCAGGTTGTCCGGTGGATTGGTTGGGTGCTTCACGGGTTGCCTCACAGTTGCCGGAGGTTACGGGGGGGAACGTCCGGGTGGATTTGGCGAGGGCGACGTGCATGCGCTCGCCCGCTTGTTTAGTATAGGGAGTAGTGTCCACTCCTGTACAAAACGCGCCAGCGCAACACGAGCTTTGGGCTGCTGAAAAGGTAGCCACTCACTCGACCATCGCCACTGCTCCGAACGGGCTTCGTTTCAGTGCGTGGGGCCAGACGCGCATTGCCCACGCCGAGATGGAGCGCCTCGTTGGAGCGGTGCCGCGGGCGCTGGCTCCGGCGCTCAGCGCGCGCTGCTACTACTTCGTGCCGCTGGTCATGGCGGAGGGGGAAAACGGCGCGGAAGGCGGGACGGTCTTTGCCGCGCCGGATTATTCCGCGGATGCGAGCGACCGGGCGATCTGCCATCGCAACACCACGCTGGGTTTAGTCGAAGCGGTGTTTATTTCGACACGCCTGGTGGAGGATCGCTTCGGCCTCAGCTTCGAGTTCGCTATCAACGTGGCCCACAACTTTGTGGATGCGGTCGGTGTGCCTGAGAGTTTCGGCGAACTGGTCTGGTCTCAGGCGTTAGCCGCAGTGCGCGGGGAAACCAGCCAGGAAGCGTGGGATGCCCGCCGTCGGGCGATCGATCCCAGTGACGCTGCTGAAGCCACTCCGGCAGCCACTCCAGCGGGCATTCCAGCGGGAGTAGACGAGCGCGCTCGCAAAGCCTATCAGGACGCCGCGTTTGCCGATGCCGTGGCCATCTACGTCCTCTCGCTGGCTATCGACTTCGACTATCACGATCTCCGCGAACGCGAATATCCGTTGCTCGCCGCCCCGGCGCTGGCCGAGCGGCTGCGTCACATCGCCAGACTCTTCCCCGCCAACGACGGCTACGAGTTCCAGATTCTCTACCGCCGCAGAGGGTGAAGGGCACCAACGCTCGGCACAACTGTCGCTCAACTTCGCGGGCATTTGCGTCGATAAAACCACAATGGTGCTAAACTACCAGTAGGTTGACAGTAGTCAGGAGGCATATACCATGACCATCCAAATATTCAAAGTCGTCAAGGGTACTCCGAACCTTTAACCGGCCCTGTCAGGGTTTCGCTTGGCCGAAAGCAGCGGCCTCAGTCGCGCCAGTTCCGCTTTTGTCTTCTCGCTTCCATGCCGGGCAAGATAGTACAGGTCTCCGTCAGGAGTGTTCGGAATCAGGTCCGTCACAGTTCCGGGCTGGCTTTGGTGATAGGCGCGGACGCTGAAGAACTCCTTATTCACATCCTCAGGCGCAAGCAGCCCTATGTTTGCGGCATCTTCCAAAGCCGCAATACATTTGTTGGCGAGTGTCAGTTTCGGATTTTCCTTAGCCAGCCGCCCGTAGTAGCAGCCCAGATTGAACCATGCCGTACAGGTGAAAGCTGGAACGGGCCTGGTCTCCCAGTTTGTCCACCTTACCCCCTTTTCCAATTCCTCAATGGCATCGGGTAGCCTGTTTTGCAGGTCTTCCGCATAGAGCACGGCAAGGTTATAGCGGGCGCGCAACTGTTGCGGCTGAATGCGAATACTGGCCTCAAAGGTATCGATTGCCCCTTTGAAGGCTTCCGTAATCTCGTTGAAATTTTGATCACTTTGCGGGGTGGGATACAGATCCCGATCCTGAACGGCAATCCGTGCGCGCGCCGACTCGAGCCGAATATTGCCCAGATCGTTGTAAATGCTGACCCTTCCCGAAGCCTTCCGAAGGGCTAACTCCAACAGATACTCGGCACGCTCCAGGTCCGCAAAGTAACCAAGTCCGCGGCCATGCTCGAAGACGAACTTCGACCAGTAAAAACGCGCAAGACGCTGAATCTGAAGCGAGTAGACCTCTCGGGATTCGTGCTGCGAAGCAATCTCGTAGGGAACCAGCCGTTCAAAGGCCAGAATCTCCTGCCGTTCCATCAGAGACCGAGTGGCATACGAAAAGCGTCGCCAGTCAAATCCTTCCTCCGCATCGTTGACCGAGGAAGCAGCCAGCATCCGCGTCAGATTTTCGTAGGCTTCTGTGCGGCGTTCTTCCGTATCGGCGAAGAAGGGATAGCGTCGATGAACATCGCTCTCCAGTTTCTTGAGGTCTGACAATGTATCCTCGGCCTGACGGGTAAAACTCTGTGCGCTGAAGCCCGCCGCCACACCCTGTGCGAGTGTAAACAGTCCTGCTGTAATGACGATCAACCCCAAAGTCCACTTGATCTCATCAAGCCTGTCCTTCAACTCGCCGGGGGTCAACAGAGCGCCTTTGTCTGCTTCCGCAGCGAGCGCATACACGTTGCGCAGGCCGAAGCACACGAACAGAATGAGTATCGCGATAAACACGCCCGGAAGCTTTCGGAATGCGAATCTCCAGAACATTTTCACCACCACAGCAAGGAAACCTGCTCGAAAAGGAAACATGTCCGAAACAGGTAGAGGACTTGCGCGCAATTGTACTGGATTTTGCTGGGATGCAGTGCTGGCTCAAGCGCGTTCGGTTTTTCTATCCGTTGCGCGCCCGGACCTTGAACCAGATCGGCGTGCCGTCAAAGCCGAAGGCCTCGCGAATCTGATTTTCGAGGAAGCGCTCGAAGGCAAAGTGCAACTTGATATTGCGGTCGGTGAAGAGCACAAACGTAGGCGGCGCGACAGCAGCCTGGGTCATGTAGAAGATCCTCACCCGCTTGGCCATCGGGACTGGCGCGCGCTGGAAATCGATCTTGTCGAGGAAGCGATTCATCTGCCCCGTGGAGACGCGCTTGCGGCGCTGCTGGCCGATGCGGCGAACCTCGCGCAGCACCTTGTCGAGGTTTGCGCCGTCTGCCGCCGAGATGAAGATGACCGGCGCGTAGTTGAGATATTTGAGAGCGCGCCGGACCTGGTCTTCATAGACGGATTTGTCGGCGGGAGCCTTGCCATCGGTGCGCTTTGTCGTCACCAAGTCCCACTTGTTGATTACGATGATGACGCTGCGCCCGCTTTCGTGGGCGTAGCCTCCGATGTGCGCGTCGCTGGCGGTTACGCCTTCGGTGGCGTCGATCATCAGGAGCGCCACGTCGCAGGATTCTAGATGTCGCCGCGCCATCACCACGGAGAGTTTTTCGGCCATCAGGTGGGTCTTGCCCTTGCGTCGAATGCCCGCCGTATCGATCAGCCGCAGGCGCTGGCCTTCGTACTCGATGACCTCGTCCACGGCGTCGCGGGTGGTGCCGGCGATGGGAGAGACAATGGCCCGCGAGGTTCCGGTGAGGGCGTTCAAGAGGGTCGATTTGCCGACGTTGGGTCGGCCGATAATGGCTACCGAAGTCTCGTGCTGGGCAAACTCGCCATGGGTGCGGTGGAGCGGCTCCTCGGGGTCAATGGCCGCAGCGGGGTCGGGATTTTCCTCTACATCTTCGGGAGACAAATTACTGGTCGCCAGATGATGATCGATCAACGCTTCAGGGGTCTCTCCGAGGCGCTGATCGTCGTCACGCTCGAGAAAATCATCTTCGGAATCGTTGGCGAAATCGTCTTCGCTCCCGTCTTCGCCTTGGGTGACGATGCCCGGCGCGGTCGGTGCGGGCAGGCGGTCAAAGACCGCATCCAGCAGGTCGCCAATGCCCAGGCCATGCTCGGAGCTGACCAGGAAGACCTCGCGGATTCCGAGTTGGCGAAAGTTCTCGGCTACAGAGGCCACGGTCGCGCTCTCGACCTTGTTGACCACCAGAAACACCGGCCTGCCGCCACGGATGAGCATCCGCGCCAGGTCGTAGTCCGGGGAAGCGAGTTCGGTCCTGGCATCGACCACCAGCAGCAGGAGGTCGGCTTCTTCGAGCGCCGTTCGTGCCTGGCGATAAATCTCGCTCGGGATCAGCTCGGCGTCGTCGGGGACAATGCCGCCGGTATCGACCAGGCGAATGATCCGCCCATCCCACTCGACATCGCCATAGATGCGGTCGCGGGTGATGCCTGGCTCGTCGCCGACAATCGAGCGGCGCGAGTGTGTGAGGCGGTTGAAGAGCGTGGATTTGCCGACGTTTGGGCGGCCAACAATGGCCACCAGGGGAAGCCCCGCGCTCGCTGGCGTCGAGGGTACAACCGATTTGTGATACTTCGACACGAAAAAACTCCATTTGCGCCGGTCACGGGAGTCTCCCGCAGCCATCGCGCACGAATTCAAAACCAGATACGCTCTACCCCGTAGGCGTCGAAAGAGGCGTCGCGACTGAGCACCGGTGCGCGCATTTCCAGCGCTTGCGCGATCAGCAGCCGGTCAAACGGATCCCGGTGATGCCGCGGCAAAAGGCCGGAAGCAATTGCTTGTCCTACCGTGACCCCCGCTATCAGAAAGCCAGCTTCCGTTTCTCGCTGTTCAAAATCTACCAGCAGCGCGGCCACATCCAGCTTTCCTGTGCCCGACTTCACCGCCAGCTCCCACGGTGTGACCACGGAAATAAAGCCCGTGTGTTCCGTATCGGTTAACAAGTCGAGACACCTCGGCGGCAATAGCCCCGGCGAAATGCGAAACCAGAGATAGGTGTGCGTATCGATCAGATACGTCATCCCGCTCAGACATCTCCTGGCGACGGAGCAGGCAGCATCACGCTCGCTGGCCTGCTCAGCTTGTCTTCCAGCGGAATATCGAAGCCATACGCTGACAATTGATCGGCGTTGAGCGGTTCCAGTGCGGATTCGTCGAGATGTGCCAGGCCTTCAAACCCACCTGGCCGTCTGCGTTGCCTGTTCTTTTGCCCCAGCTCGAAAGGCACCAGCTTGGCTACGGGATGGGAGCCGCGCATCACGATCACCTCTTCGCCGGCCTCGACCAGTTTGAGCAGCCGCGAGAAGTGAGTTTTTGCCTGATGGACGGTGTATGGCATGGACTAAGTATACTTAGTCCACTTTTTCGGGTCAACCCTGCAACTGTGCCCTGCAACTCTGTCCCGCAACCCTGCCAAATCGCCACGATCCAGTAATCTGCTCATTGTCGCGACTCTCTCGCTACTATGAAGACAGGCTTGGGAAGAGCAATCCGATGCGGGCGGCAAGGACAGGCGGTTTGGCAGAGAATTTGAGCGAAAAGAATCCGAGCGCAAAGATGGACGGAGCCGCCGCGAGCGGGGAAGTGGCCATGGAGGTTGGTGAGCTGCCTTCGCTGTACGGCTTCTTCGCGCCCGGCGGTCTGCTGGAACAATCGTCGCTGCCCTATGAATCGCGCCCCGGCCAGCTTGCAATGGCCCGCGCGGTCGAGCGCGCTCTTGAGGAGCGGCGTCACCTGATCGTGGAGGCGGGCACGGGAACCGGCAAGACGCTTGCTTACCTGCTGCCCGCGCTGCGCACGGGCCGGCGCGTGATCATCTCCACAGGCACCAAGGCTCTGCAGGATCAGCTCTACTTCCGCGACGTGCCGTTTCTGGAATCGATTCTTGGTCCGCTGCGGGTCTGTTACATGAAGGGCCGAGCCAACTACCTTTGCCGTCACAAGCTGACCACGCTGACGCGTCAGCCGGTGCTCACGGGTCTTGACGAGATCAACCAGTTTCACCAGATCAGCGAGTGGGAACAGACGACGGCGACCGGCGACCGCTCGGAACTCGACGAACTGCCCGAAACCAGTGCGCTCTGGTCCCGGCTTGATGCGCGGAGCGAGGCCTGTCTCGGGTCCACGTGTCCCGATTACCAGCGCTGCTTCATCACGGAGATGCGCCGGAGGGCACAGGAATCCGACCTGATTATCGTCAACCATCACCTGTTTTTCGCCGATCTCGCCGTGAAGCAGGAAGCGGAGGGCGCGCCAGATGCGGGCGTGCTTCCCGAAGCCGCGGCGGTCATCTTCGATGAGGCGCACGAGCTGGAGTCCGTTGCCAGCAGCTACTTTGGCCTGTCGGTCAGCAACCTGCGCTTCGAGGAGCTGGTCCGCGACCTGGAGGCCATGCTGAAGAACCAGTCGAGCGCCGCCTCGACCATTCACTTCACCGCCCAGCAGTTGCTGGATCGCTCGCGGCTGCTCTTCTCCCAGTTGCCGATCGCACAGGATGGCCGCGTCCCCTTTGACAACCGCGAAGAGTTTCTGGAAACCAGCGGCGACCTCTACCTCAGCGTTCGCAACACGCTCATCCGCCTAGAAACGGAACTGGAGCAGCTTCGCGGCGTGGACGAAGCGCCAGGGCTGCGGAAGCGGGTTGGCAGCCTGCGCGGGGAACTCGAGTTTCTGCTGGAATCGAACTCTGGCAACATGGTGTACTGGCTGGAGCGGCGCGTCTCTGGCGGCTTGCGCCAGCAATCCCGCATCACCTTTCTCCAGGCTACGCCGATCGACGTTTCCTCGTTGCTCGATAGCCAACTTTTTCAGGTGGTTCCCACGGTTGTGCTGACTTCGGCGACGCTCACGGTGCAGGGTGGGTTTGAACACATTGCGCGCCGTCTGGGCCTCAGCGACGCCCGCCAGCTTGTCGTCCCGTCCCACTTTCGCTACGAGGAACAGGCGCTGCTCTACCTGCCGCCCACCATGCCCGATCCCCGTTCGCCGGACTATCAGGATGCGGCGGCGGAGTGCATTCGACGCGTACTCACGCTCAGCCGAGGACGCGCGTTCTGTCTCTTCACCAGCTACGCGCAGATGCGCGAGATTTACGAGCGCTTGGCACCAGTGCTGGAGTACCCCATCCTGCTGCATGGCTCGGCCCCGCGCAAGACGCTGCTCGAGCGCTTTCGCGAGACGCCGGAATCTGTGCTGTTTGGGACTTCGAGCTTCTGGCAGGGCGTCGATGTTCAGGGCGAGGCGCTCAGTTGCGTCATCATCGACCGGTTGCCGTTCGCGGTTCCCAACGACCCGGTGGTCGCCGCGCGCATGCGCGCCATCGAGGAAGCGGGGGGAAACCCATTCTTCGATTATCAGGTTCCGGCCGCCGTCATCACACTCAAACAGGGCTTCGGTCGGCTGATCCGCTCGCTCGAGGATCGTGGCGTACTGGTTCTTCTGGACCCTCGCATCCGGCAGAAACACTACGGCAAAACTTTTCTCGACAGCCTGCCGCCCTATCGCCTGACCAGCGACATCGGTGCCGTGGCCGAGTTCTTCGCGTAGGGAACGCTGGCGCGATTTCGATGGGGTCTGGCGGAAACGGTTTGCAATAGCCTTGCGCGCCCCCGCTCAGCTATTCTTAGCGGTGATGAACACAGCAACCGAAAGATACATTTCGCCCCGCAGGGCACAAGGCCCCTTTGTCAATGAGCCGTTCACGAACTTTGCACAGCCCGAGCAGGCTGCGGCCATGCGCCGGGCGCTCGATGTTGTCGACGGGCAGCTTGGCCAGGAGTACGATCTGGTGATTGGCGGCGAGCGGCTCGTGACCAGCGGGAAGATTGTCTCGATCAACCCGGCGCGCCCCGGTCAGGTTGTCGGGGTTCACCAGAAGGCGGGAGCGGAACACGCCGAGCGGGCGATGGACGCAGCGCTCGCGGCCTTCGAGCACTGGAGCAGAACATCGGTCGAGACGCGCGTCTCGCTGCTCCTGCACGCAGCGGAGATCATCCGCCAGCGCAAGTTCGAGTTCTGCGCCTGGCTGACCTATGAGGTTGGCAAGAACTGGGCCGAGGCCGACGCCGATACTGCGGAAACCATCGACTTTCTGGAGTTTTATGCTCGCGAGGCGCTGCGCCTTGCCCAGGCCACTACGCCCATCCAGTTCCCCGGCGAGCGCAATCTGCTGCGCTACATTCCGCTCGGCGTGGGCGCGGTGATTCCGCCGTGGAACTTTCCCTTCGCCATCATGGCGGGGATGACGGCGGCGGCCATCGTCACGGGCAACACCGTCGTGCTCAAGCCGTCGAGCGATTCGCCTACCATTGCCGCACGTTTTCTTGCGGTTCTTGAAGAAGCAGGGCTCCCCGCCGGGGTGGTCAACTTCTGCCCCGGTTCGGGCGCAACCTTTGGCAACGCCATTGTCGAGCATGCGAAGACCCGTTTCATCGCTTTCACAGGGTCTAAGGCCGTCGGCCTGGATATTCACGAGCGCGC
>JAJZFR010000056.1 GCA_021805265.1 Acidobacteriota bacterium
CGGGGCGATTGTGCTGATCGTGCTGGGCATACTTTTTCTGCTGCAAAGCCTGGGCTTTGTGTCGCACGTGCTCCATTTCGGCTGGCCTCTGATCCTGATCGGGCTGGGCGTATGGATGATCGTGAGCCGAATGGGGCATGGACAGGGAGGTCCGCAATGAATCCGACGCCGCTGAATCGAATGCTGATGGTGCATCGCCTGCGCTGGCCAGCGCTGCTGCTGTTGACCGGGGTGATTGCGCTGCTGGATCAGGAAGGGATCCTGAGCTGGGGTCGGGCGTGGCCGCTGTACCTGATCCTGCTGGGGGTGCTTGCGCTGGCCGAGCGGATGGCAATGGCGGGTCAGCCGCCGATCTACGGAGACTACCCGTGTGGCGGTTCCTATGCCGGACCCTATTCCGGACCGGGGTACTCGGGACCGGGTAATCCAGCCTCTGGCACAGCCCCGTTCACCCCTGCCGCGAGCGCGGCCGCGCAGACTACAGGGCTGGTTCCGATGAGCGCGCAGACGGCGCTCGAGACGCGCGCCAGCTTTCCCGGCAATTCCCGAGAAGACGGGGCCCGAGAAGACGGCAGCAGGATCGATGACAGCAGGATTGATGACAGGGAGGGACGCTGATGGCCTCGATACCGCCGCAATCGCCACCACCACCTTCGGGCAAGCCGCCGATACCGCCGCCGCCCTACGGCCAGCCCTATGCCGGCCAGCAGCCCTATATGGGCGATCCGCGCCACTACTGGCGCTATCAGCGAGAGCAGCAGCGGGCGGCCTGGCGGGCGCAGAAACAGATGCTGCGCTCGCAGCGGCGATTCTATCGAGCGCCCTCGATCGCCGGACCTTTTGTGCTGATCGCAGTGGGCGTTGTCGCGCTGCTGCTGGTGACCGGGCGTCTGGCATCGGCTCAGTTCTGGGCCTGGTACGGGCACTGGTGGCCGGTTTTGCTGATCGGTCTGGGGCTGGTTGCTCTGGCGGAGTGGGCGATTGACCTGCGGCGCGGCATGCCCACGGGACGCCGGTTTGGCGGCTATGTTGGACTGGTCATCCTGCTGCTGATCCTTGGTGCGACGGCGACCGGTTTCGAGCACTTCTGGGGACCGTTGCAGGCGCAGTTCGGAGACAACAACGACGATTTTTTCAGCAACTTTGGCCAGGCGCAGCACGACCACGACATGGAAGCGGTCGAGGCTACGGTCCCAGCCACGGCGCAGATTGAGATTCAGAATCCGCGCGGCGACATCAGCGTGGCGGTGGGCGATGCGAACCAGGTCTCTGTGCTGAGCCATGCCACGGTCTTCGGCGGCACGGATGATGAGGCGAACAAGATATTTGCCGCGCAGAAGCCGCACCTTACGGTGAGTGGCAGCGCGGTGGTGATCAAGATGGAAGGGCCGGGCAATCTTCGCTCGAACCTGACCATCACGGTGCCTCGCTCGGCAACGGTGAATATCAACAATGGCCACGGGGACGTGACGGTAGCGGGCATCAGCGGCAATGTGGACGCGGTGGTCGAGCACGGGGATTTTCAGGCGACCTCGGTGGGCGGCCATGTGGTGGCCCGGCTGGCCAGCAAGGGCAACTTCTCGGCGCACGACGTAAGCGGCGACGTGACGGCGCAGGGCGTGGGCGATGACGTGACCATCTCGGACATTCGAGGCAAGCTGCTGCTCGACGGCGAATACGCAGGGGATATTCATCTGGAGCGGGTGAACGGGGAGATACACTTCCACTCTTCGCGCACGGACATGGAACTTGCACGGCTTCCGGGGGATCTTTCGATGGACCTGGACTCGCTGCACGCGACGCAGATGGTGGGTCCGATTCGCCTGGTGACGCGGTCAAAGGACATCGAACTGAGTCAGGTGTATGGGCAGTCCTATGTGGAAGACAGCGATGGCCGCGTGGAGCTGGATCTGGCTGGTTCCTACCCGGTTGAAGTGAAGAACAACAAGGGCGATATTGAAATCGCAGTTCCGGCGGGAGCGAACCTCCAGGTGAACGGGCGGACGCACAACGGGGACATTGTCTCGGATTTTCCGCTGACCATCAGCGGGGACGACAACAAGACAATCACCGGGGCAATCGGCAAAGGCGGGCCGCAGTTGACGCTCACCAATGAAAACGCGGACCTGAGGCTGCGCAAGGGGAGCAGTGCGCCGCCCGCACCGCCGCCGGTGAGCGCGGCACCGCCGCCGAATGCGCCCGCGATTCCCAACGCTCCGCTGCCGCCAGGTGTGCCGCGGCTCAAGGCGTCGAAAGGGCAATCAGCGGTGAGCATCACCCAGTAGCAGCGAATGTCCAAAACAATCCCTGGCCGGCCTTGGAAGATTGCCGGGCGGGGATTGTTTTGCGCGGTTCCGGGCTACTGCGTCTTGTCGCTCTTCGAGAAGAGCGGAATGTGGAAGGGCAGCTCCGACTGCGACTTGGTTTTGGTTTTGGATTTTGTCTTCTCGCCCGGCGCTTCCGTACGGACGGGAGTGCGCTCGGCGCTGATGCAGACCCAGTTGCCGTGCTGCCGCTCGAAGACGTGGGTAAAGATACCTTTTTCAATCACATCCGCATTATTTACGCGGTGCCGGTAGGAGTAGGTCCCGGTGGCTACGGCCACATCGCCGAGCATCCTGACCGCGACCACACGCTGTTCGGTGGCTGCGGTCTTGTCATCGAGCGTGATGAGGTTGGCGATCTGCTGGTTGCGCGTGGTGAAGACGCCGGTCGAGGAGACGTCCATGAACAAGGGGGACAGGACCAGCTCGAGGGCGTACTGATCGCGCTTGTTGAGGGCATCGGTCCACGTGTCCTCGACCTTCTGGAACTCGCGGATAGCGGGGCTTTCCGTGGTGGCCGCAGCAGTGGCTGCGGGCAGCGCGGGAGCCTGACCGGCCATCGGCAGGACAACACAACTCAGGGAAGATACAGCAAGCAAAGCAGACAGCAGGGGCTTCATTCTCATCATTCCTCTTGGACTATGATAGCGGGTCGTCGGGAAGCAGACCTCATTATGCACAGCTTCCACAGCGCTGCGGCACGGGCGGCGCTTACGGTTATTACACTGAAAACACCATGGCCGCCTCCAGCTTCGCCCTCGATACCGGACTGCCCTCGAATGTGGACGCCGAGCGCACTATTCTGGGCGCCATCCTGCTGGACAATCATGCGTTGTCGGAGGCGCAGGAACGGCTGGTCTCCGAGGATTTCTCGCTCGATTCCCATCGCCGCATCTACCTGCGGATGACGGAGCTGGGCGCGGAGGGCCATGCGGTCGATCTGGTGACCCTGGCCAACGAGCTTTCGCGGTACAAGGAGGTGGAGTCGGTGGGCGGCGTGGCCTATCTGGCGTCGCTGACCGAAGGGCTGCCGCGGCGGCCGATCATCGAAGAGTACATCCGGATCGTCAAGGACAAGAGCCTGCTGCGGCAGTTGATGCTGATCTGTTCGGCGGCGATTGCGCGCGCTGCGGACCAGAGCGAAACGGCGCTCGATGTGTTGAATGCGGCCGAGTCGCAGTTGCTCGAAGTAGGCGAAAAAGGTATCACCAAGGGTCTGGCGAGCCTGGAAGAGATTGTCTCCGGCTCCTTTGGCTCGATCGACAATCTTTACCAGCAGGCGCGCGAGGTCACGGGCCTGGCCACACACTACACCGAGTTCGACAAGATGACCAGCGGGCTGCAAAAGGGCGAGCTGATTATCATCGCTGCGCGGCCCTCGATGGGCAAGACCGCCTGGGCGGTGAACATCGCGCAGAACGCGGCGATCAAGAGCGGCGCGGTGGTGGCGATTTTTTCACTGGAAATGTCGAAGGAGGCGCTGCTGCGGCGCATGCTCGCCTCGCAGGCATGGGTGGATCAGCGCAAGCTGCAGACGGGCTTTCTGGGCCGCGATGACCAGGACAAACTGCGGCGCGCACTCGAGGACCTGGTCGATTCCAAGGTCTATATCGACGACACGGCGGGCATCTCGCTGGCCGAGATGAGGGCCAAGGCGCGGCGGCTGAAACAGATGGCCGGGAAGATCGACCTGATCATGGTGGATTACCTCCAGTTGATGACGGCGAGCCTGCCCTCACAGGGCGGCAAGCGACACGAGAATCGAACCCAGGAGGTGTCGGCAATCTCGCGCGGGCTGAAGGCGCTGGCCAAGGAGATGGAGGTTCCGGTGATCGCGCTTTCCCAGCTTTCGCGCGCCAGCGAACGCCGCGGGGACGACAAGAAGCCGCTGCTGAGCGATCTGCGCGAATCCGGCTCGATCGAGCAGGACGCGGACGTGGTGGCGTTCATCCATCGCGAGAGCTACTATAACCGCGACAAGGAAGAAGACCCGGACAAGAACAAGGCGGAGATCATCATCGCCAAGCAGCGCAACGGCCCGACAGGGAGCATCGAGCTGGCGTTTCTGTCGAACTTCACGCGGTTTGAGAATCTGGATACACAGCACGCGGAGTATTGATCGCGGGGACGGGAGTTGGGTCAGCCAGCGAGGAGCATCTCGAGCGCCTCGCGCGCGTGTTGAAGGCAGGCGCGGGCTTCGTCCTCGGTGAGCAGCCCCTGATGGACGGCCTTTTTGCCGATGTCGTTGACGTGATTGGCGAGGCGGGGAAACTCGGCGGCGATGCCGGTCGCGCGCAGGTTGTTGTTGATCTCGTGGAGCAGGTTGCCCAGGGTCGCGGCGTTGCGGTAGCGCGAGCGGATGAGCGTCATCATGGACTCGGGCAGGCGCTGTTTGATGGCCTCCTCGAGCACCGAGCGACACATGACCGCGCAGGCCGTAAACAGGGCAAAGAAGTAGCAGCGGGTGGCCTCGTCGAGGTAGCGGTCGGCTTCCTCCGAGCTGGGCGCGCCGACCACGCACTCGCGAAGGTGATTGGCGCGGGCGACGGCTGGCTCGATCAGATCGAGCATCTCGGCGGCCATGGCCGCGCGCAGCAGATCGTTCTGGCGGGAGTCGAGCGCGCGCTGGATGGATTGCCAGGCTGGCGTCAGCGCACTGCCCGCCAGTTGCAGCCGCGTGAGCGAGGTAAGCCGCTGACGCGCATGCTGGATGAACCCCTGCTGCATCTCGTGGGCCAGGTGTTCCCACTCCCCGATGAATGCGCCGGGATTGCTCTGGTAACGCAGCCACATTTCGTCATAGACAACCGGAGGCAGGACGGTGCGGAGATGCTCGAAGCGCCCGGTGCGCGCCAGCTCTGCAATGGCCATGGAAAACTCCCGTCCGGGAGCGTTCTGGTCTGCCATCCTGAGCAGCAGCGCGTGGAGCTGGTCGATCTCAATGGCCGTCCCGGTCGGGATTGTCTGCGTCACTGTCGCCTCCGCCTTTCGATCACCATTCGAGGAAGAGGTTTACCCACTCCCTCCCTCAGTCTAGCGACGGTGGTGGACCGGGAACGGGCGAAGGCAGAGAAGAGTTTCCCCTCCGTGCAGGAGTGGGACCCTGCGGCGAGCGGAGATAAATGCGGAACTTGGAGAGATGCTTACGGAATGCGGACGATCAGGTCAATCTCGATCAGAACATCCTTGGGCAGGCGGCTGACCTCGACGGTGGTTCGCGCCGGAGGCTCGACTCCGCTGGGGGAAAAATACTGCGCGTAGACTGCGTTCATGGCGGCGAAGTCGTTGAAGTCCCGGAGAAATACGGTCGCCTTCACGGCTTCATCCAGACCGCTGCCCGCAGCTTCGGCAATGGCCTTGAGATTTTCGAGCACACGGGTGGTCTGTTCGACGATGCCGCCCTCGACCACCTGTTGCGTGACCGGATCAAGCGGAATCTGGCCGGAGGTAAAGAGCAGATTGCCCACGCGAACCGCCTGGGAATAGGGGCCGATTGCAGCGGGAGCGGAAGGGGTGGAGAGAATGGTCTTGACGACGCTCATGGCTTCGATTGTAACGTCCAGGTCGCGCATCGCGCCGATTCCGTTACCGGTGGATGCGCGTTGGTTGTAGAGTGAAGGGAACATTTGCGGGTAGCGCGGCGTAACTCATCAGCAGGATGGCCCGATGCGCAGGACGGTCGGGGATGCAAGGAGGAGCGGAAAATGCGAGTTCACTGGAGATTGATTCGAGCGGGCGTGTGGGGACTGGCGCTGGTGGCCGGGCTGGTGATTGCGCTGTCGGGCTGTCGGGTGCGTACCAGCAAGAGCGCGGATGGCGACGAGAAACATGTCCAGGTGGATACGCCGTTTGGGGGCATCCACGTGAACACCGACCAGACGACGGCAGCCGACATTGGCCTGCCCGTTTATCCTGGCGCAACGGTGGCCACCGATGACGCCGATCACAAGTCTGCCGACGTGCAGATGGGCTTTGGACCGTGGCAGTTGCGGGTCAAGGTGGCGCGCTTTCAGACCTCGGATGGCGAGGTCAAGGTGGAAGACTTCTATCGCACCGCCTTGAAGCGCTACGGCAACGTGATCGAGTGTATCGATCACAAACCGGTGGGGACTCCGACAAAGACGAGCGAAGGGCTGACCTGCGAGGACAGCGGCCAGTCCGGCAGTGGAAATTCCGGAGGGTTCAAGGTGGATACGGACGCGGAGTCGCGGATGGAGTTGAAGGCTGGATCGCCGCACCATCAGCACATCGTGGGCATCGATACGCCGAAAGACAGCCCGCAGGGAACGCATTTTGGCCTGGTGGTTCTGGACCTGCCCGGCAGCAACGACGACAAAGCGGACTAGCTGTGGAGTTTCAGGAGGGCATGGACAACAAAGGCCGGAGACATTGGGGCTGGCAAGCCTGTCTCCGGCCTTTTGTTGTGCTGTGATGGGTCCAAATCCGCGCTGGGCTGGCGGGGTTATTTTGCGGCGCCGTTTTCTGTGCTGTGGATGAAGGCGGCTACGTCGGAGTGGAAGTGTTTGAGGACTTCGTCGTTGACGTAGATCATGTGGCCTGCCTGGTAGTAGTGGTACTGGATGTTTTTCTGGAGGTCGAGCGGGATGGGCAGGTGCAGCATCTCGAACTTGCCCTCGAAGTAGGGGGTGGCCAGGTCGTAGTATCCGCCGGCGACGAAGACGTGGGTGGCGGGGTTGGCCTTGATGGTGTGAGCGAGGTCGGGGATGACGTTCTGTCCGCCCTCGGTGCGTCGATACTGCCAGTGGAAGCCGGGGTCGCGATAGGCGCTGGGCTTGTAGGTCCAGTTTGCGCCGTACTTGAGGTCGTCGCGGAGGTAGCTGTTGATGGCCGTGGTGTAGGCGGAGGAGACGGCGTTGCTTTGCGGATCGTAGTCGGCTTCTTCGCTGAGGGGGTCGTAGTCCGGCCCCTGGAATCGGGTGTCGAGGCGACCGGTGGTGGTGTCGGAGTCGTCGAGGAGCATTTTGGAGAATGCGCCACCGGTGACTCGGAGGTTGCTCTTGAGCAGGTAGGCGACGGGGAGTCCGGTGTAGGTGTGAAGTTTTTCGGCGATGGCCTGGCGGTCGGATGAGGAGAGCGCCGCGCCCTGGAGCAGGGCGTGCATGTAGTCTCCGAGTGCCCAGGTTTCTACTTCGGCGACGAGCGCGTCGAGAGTGGCGGGCGGGTTGGGCAGCTTCTTGTGGTACCAGGCGGTAGCGGCGTAGGTGGGCAGGGCGAGGGCGTAGGCCTGATCGACGCCGGGGTTGAGGTTAGGCTCATCGACGCTGTTGTCGAAGCTGAGGATGGTGGAGAGCAGGATGATGCCGTTGAGATCGACGGTGCGAAGGTCGTTGCTGAGCACGGCGCTGCGCGGGGTGCCGTAGCTTTCGCCCATGAGATATTTGGGCGAGTTCCAGCGGTTGTATTTGGTGAGGAAGCGGCGGATGAAGCGCTCGAAGGCGTGGGCGTCGGGGTCGAGTCCCCAGAAGGCATTTTCCTTGTCTTTGCCGAAGATGCGGCTGAAGCCGGTGCCGGGCGCGTCGATGAAGACGAGGTCGCTTGAGTCGAGCAGGCTGTAGTCGTTGTTGACGACCGAGTAAGGCGCGCCGGCGGGGTGGTCAGTGCCGGGGGTGAGGACGCGGCGTGGGCCAAAGCAGCCCATGTGGAGCCACATGGTGGAGGAGCCGGGACCGCCGTTGTAGAGGAAGGTGATGGGGCGTTTTTCGGCACCTTTTTTGAAGTAGGCGACGTAGAAGATGCGGGCAGTGGGAGCGGCGTCTTCGGGCTTCTGGGGCTGTTTGCCAGCGTATTCGGGCAGGAGCTTGCCGTCGAGACTGAGTTCGGCGTCCTCGGCGTCGGTGGCTCCGACGGTGAGGGTGCCGGCGACGGCGGTGTAGGCGATGGCCTGGCCGTTGACGGTGACGGAGCCTTCGGTGGTCGAGTCGGGCTGGGCGAGCGCGGGTTCGGCGGACCGGTCGGCTTTATCCGGCTTGTCCTG
>JAJZFR010000034.1 GCA_021805265.1 Acidobacteriota bacterium
TGAAACTGATTGAAGAGGACTTTTTTCCAGTCCTCGGTCAGCTCCGCGCCCGGATAAGGGCGGCCATCGAGCCAGGCCATCGAGGCCCACTTCTCGGCATTGAGAACCTCTTCCTCGCTGGTGCGCATGTTCCGCTTGTGGTGCGCCTGGGTGGTCATTACGCCGCGGTGGTACTCGAAGTACAGCTCGCTTTTCCAGGTTGGAATGCTGGTCATGCCGGGAACGTCGGGCGGGGCGGTGTAGCCTTTGGCAATCGAGGAATAGTCCCAGACTTTGCTTTCGGGCGCGATCTGTTTTTCGACCGAGGTGAAGAACGGCAGCGCCGTGCCGAACTGAATCTTCGGCGTGACGGTCGCAGTTGAGTTGGCCGGCGGCGCAGAGTCCGGCGACCAGTGGAAGCCTTCGTCAAGAATGGCGCGCGTGGGGCCGCCGCCATGGTCGCCGATCCCGTAGAGGTCCATCATCTGGTTCATGCCGGTCGCGCGGTCGCGGGCTGTGGCCAGGTCGCGCGCCAGGCGCACGGGGTCCAGGTTGTTGTTGGCGTAATCATGCGGGAAGTAGGCCAGCACCTTCGAGCCATCCGGTGACTCCCACCAGAAGAGCTTGAAGGGAAGCTGGTTGGTGTCGTTCCAGGTCATCTTCTGGGTGACGAAGTAATCCACGCCGCTTTTCTTGTAAATCTGCGGCAGTTGCCAGTTGTATCCAAAGGAATCCGGGTTCCAGCCGATGCGCACATCGACACCGTAGGCATGTTTGTACCAACGCTTGCCGACCAGCAACTGGCGCACGAGCGACTCCCCGTCGGGCATATTCAGGTCAGGCTCGACCCACATTCCGCCGACGACCTCCCAGCGGCCCTGGTCGATGCGCTGCTTGATCTCGGCGTTCATCTCCGGATACTTCTGGGCGATCCACTCGTTGTAGGCTGCGGCGGATTGCGTATAGGTGTAGCGGGGATACTCGTACATGAGCTGCAGGGCGGTGCCAAAGGTGCGCTTGACCACATCGACCGTCTCGGTCCAGGGCCACAGCCACGCGGCGTCAATGTGGGAGTTGCCGGTGAGGTGCCAGGTTGCGGTCTGCAACAAGGGCTTCAGCAGCTCGAGCTTTTTCTGGGCATCGAGTACGGAGGCGTCAAACGCCGCCTGGTTGCCGGCATCGAGCGCCTTCAGGTCAACGGAATCGACCGCCGCACCGAGCATGGCCTGCTTTCCTGTGTCTCCCGGCGCAAGGCTGGGAAGCAAGAGCGCCGCGACCTGAATCTCCTTGCCAAGGTCAACCGGATTGGGTCGCGTCTCAGGGAAATCGATCCGCATGGTTGCGCCGCGAATGGTCTTGTCGTCCACGGTGTGGAGGAGTTTCACCGCGACCGTCACGCTTTCGCCGGGGCGTGCATTGTCAAAGAGAACTACCGGTTCGAGATCGTCGCCGAGCGCCACACGTCGCCCGTTGAAGTAGAGAATCTGGGGCATTGGCCCGTTGGCATCGGCATGAAACTGGAACCAGATGCGGGCACCGGTGAGGTCGTAACCGTGGAGAGTGGCGGGCACGGTGATGGTCTGGCGAAACCAGACCGCGTCCCTGGCCGCTTTGGCACCCATGGCGATTGGCTGCCAGTCGGTTTCGTCCGCATGCATGGCTTCGCCGTGGGCGAGGTCGCCGGAGTGCATCTTCCACGCGCCATCCGGAAGCTCGGACAACGAGGACAACGCCGCGAGGGCATGCTGCGTGGCTACGGGCTGCGCGTGAAGCCAGGCTGATTCCTCCGCGCTCTGCGCCAGTGCAGAGGACGGCCACAACAGGAGAACCAGGACGGCCAGGGAAAACAAAGCAGGGAGCGACGACCGGCAGATGGTTCGGGTCTTCGTCCAGCAAGAGATTTTCAATGCAGATGCGCTCAGAATCACGTTACCCCCTCGTACAACATTCGGACCAATCGTATCATCCTGGGGTGTTCATTTCCGAGATCGTTTGGAGGCTAATCGATCAATTTTTGGGTGGATTGCGTTGGATCCGAACGAATCTCCGTCAAGTGGGCAGGCGATAGCCCTTTTCACGGAACATGGCGGTACATACGCGGACCACTTCCGGATCCAGCTTATCGGCGGTAGCCATGGATTGCACCTCACCCAGCGCGATGTCGAGACCCAGCGCCTTGCGGTAGGGACGTTCGCAGGCCATGGACTCGACGATGTCTGCCACGGCAAGTACCCTGGCACCGGGCAGAATGGCATCACCGCAGATACCGAGCGGGTAGCCTGAGCCATCGAGCTTTTCGTGGTGCTGGCGCATGGTGTCGGCGACGGGCCAGGAGAATGGAATGTCCTTGAGAATGTGATAGCCGACATCGACATGGACCTTGACGCGCTCGAACTCTTCTGCGGTGAGCTTGCCGGGTTTGTTCAATATCTCCTGGGGGACGGCGAGCTTGCCGATGTCGTGGACCATGGCCGCCATGCGTAATCCCTGGACGTGGTCCTCGCCCCATCCCATATCTCGGGCGATGTCACAGGCAAGGGTGGCGACGCGGTTCTGGTGGCCTGCGGTAAAGGGATCGCCGGCTTCGAGCGCACTGGCGATGGCGGTGACAGCAGTGGTGAGCGCTTCGGCAAGCTGACATTGCGCGAGTTCCCGTGCTTGCCGCTCCTGCTCAATCTGCTCGCGCTGGCGCAGCGAATGGAGACCTACGCCAATCTCCTGGGCCAGATGTTGAAATGCTTCGTAGACGACGGAGCCAAAGGCGTTTGGCTCGGACGAATAGACGCCAAGAATGCCGTTCTGCGCCTCTCCAATACAAAACGGGACGGTGATGGAGCAACGGATGCCTGCCTGGAGGGCGCGTTCCCGCCAGGGGGCGTAGTTCGGCGCAGTCTCGATGTCCTTGACAACCTGAATCTGACCGGAGCGAAAAGCGATACCCGCTGGCCCCTGCCCGGTGGCCTGCTCTGCCGAGCCACTCAGCTCGATTCCGTCGAGGTAATGAATTGCCGTTCCGGCTTTGGCCTGGATGTCGATGCTGCGCTGGGGAGCGCTGCCGACGAGGCCAATGGCGGCCAGGACGAACGGCGAGTCCCGCGTGATGGCCTCGGCAATCTCCTGGAGCAGGGTTTCAGAAGATTGAGCCGAGACGAGGGTGAGCGCCGCCTCGGCGTAAGCGCGCAGCGCCCATCGCTTGGCCGCGAGACGATGCTCCATATCCGCTTCGAGGGCCGCGTTGCGCAGTTCGCACATGACGCACCGCCCTGCGGCATACGCGAATGGCCGCGACATGGTAATTCGTACCGGGATCGCTACGCCATCTTTTTTCAGCAGGGAGGCCTTTCGCGAGACGCCATTTTCGGAGGGTGTCGCGAACGCCATTTGCAGATCGGCGCGGTCCATGCCTGGCAGGAGGCGGAGGATGGTCTCGCCCATCAACTCCGGCAGAGAATAACCGGTCAAAGGCTCGAGCAAGGCGCTGGCCTCAACCAGCACAAGGGTATCGGCGTCGAAGACGGCCATGGCGACGGGCAGCCTGCTCCAGAGCATTCGACTCCAGTTTTCGGCGCCGAGGAGCTCGACTTTGTCTTCCATGGATCGTCTGGCCCCCTGACATTCAAAACTTACTCCGGAGTCGATTTTCCGAAAACTCAATTCCGAAGACTTCTGCTGAGGCTACAGGAATCTCAGCTTAGTCCCGCAGGAAAACTTCGTCAATACATTTTGTGGCATTGTGACGGCTTCCTGTTTCTGTACAAATTTGAATCTCTTCCCGGCTTTTGCTACTCTCTACATACACATGGCGCGTTCTTCCCACATCATGGCCTGTTGTTGCCTGTCGAACATCTTCGACGGGTGTATTTACTAGTCTCTGAAACTTCCCACCGCAATTCTTCAGAGGTCGCACCCGAGCTGAAACGCCCGTGTGTATCCCCTGCACGAACATTGGCCTTCAGCTTGAAACTCACCCCAAGCCGAGGTTCCAATGAGCGTTCTTGACATCTTTCCCGAGTCATCTTCCCAGCCTGTAGCGCCTCCAGCCGGCGCGCCTGAGCCAGCCCCTCGGCTGAGCCAACCACGACTGAGCCGGCTGAGCCACTTGCGCCAGCTCGAGGCGGAGAGCATCCACATTCTGCGCGAGGTTGCTTCGGAGTTCGAGCGGCCGGTCATGCTTTACTCGATCGGCAAGGATTCGTCGGTGATGCTGCGGCTGGCGCAGAAAGCCTTCTATCCCGCGCCGATTCCCTTCCCGCTGCTGCACATCGATACGGGCTTCAAGTTTCGCGAGATGATCGAGTTTCGCGACAACATGGCGCGGGAGGTTGGCGCGGAGCTGCTGGTGTGGCGCAATGAGCCTGCTATCGCCGCCGGAACCAATCCCATTGCGCTCGACACGAAGCGCTGCTGCGGACTGCTGAAGACGCAGGCGCTGCTGGACGGGCTGCGCCACTACAACTTCGACGCGGCCTTTGGCGGGGCGCGGCGGGACGAGGAAAAGTCGCGCGCGAAGGAACGCATCTATTCGTTTCGCGACGGGGCAGGGCAATGGGACCCGAAGAACCAGCGGCCCGAGCTTTGGAACCTCTATAACGCGCGCATTCATCCCGGCGAAAGCATTCGCGTATTTCCGCTGTCGAACTGGACGGAGATGGATGTGTGGCAGTACATCCACGAGGAGAAAATCCCTGTGGTCGATCTCTACTTTGCCAAAGAGCGACCCATGTATGTACGCGGCGAGTCGCTGCTGCCGATCGAGCAGTCGTTTGTGGCGCTGCCTGGGGAAAAGCCCAGGATGGTCAAGTCGCGGCTGCGGTCGCTCGGTTGCAGCCCGTGCACGGGAGCGATCCGTTCAGACGCCGGGACGATTCCGGAGATCATTGCCGAGTTGCTTTCGTTCCGTTCGTCGGAACGCGCCAACCGCGTGATCGACCACGACCAGGAAGGCTCGATGGAGCTGAAGAAGCGGGAAGGATACTTCTAACCATGACGACACTCGCAGAGAACAAGTTTTCCATCGACGATTTCATGGCGGCAGAGCGCGCGAAGGACCTGCTGCGTTTTTCAACCGCAGGGAGCGTGGATGACGGCAAATCGACGCTGATTGGCCGGCTGCTGTACGACACGCAATCGGTGTATGAGGATCAGGTGCGGTCGATCGAAGGCAAAGGGACGACCGCGCCGGGGCAGATCGACTTTGCGCTGCTGACGGATGGTCTGCGGGCGGAGCGCGAGCAGGGCATCACCATCGATGTTGCGTACCGCTACTTTTCGACGGCGCGGCGGAAGTTCATCATCGCCGACACGCCGGGGCACGAGCAGTACACGCGCAACATGGCGACAGGCTCCTCGACAGCCGACGCGACGATTGTGCTGATCGACGCGAGCAAGGGGGTTCTGCCGCAGTCTCGCCGACACGCCTACATCGCTTCCCTGCTCCGTGTTCGCTACGTGCTGGTAGCGGTGAACAAGATGGACCTTGCGGGTTACAGCGAGGAGCGTTTCGGCGCGATCAAGGCGGACTTCTCCGCGCTGCTGGATCAGATTGCGGCGGACACGGGAAACCCCGTCGAAGCGCGATTCATCCCGGTGAGCGCCCTCGCGGGCGACAACGTGGTCCATCGCTCGGAGGCGATGCCCTGGTACAGCGGGCCGTCGCTGCTGGAGCTGCTGGAATCCCTGCCTCCGGCGCAGCAATCGAACAGCGCTCCGCTGCGCTTTGCGGTGCAGCGGGTACTGCGTCCGGACGCTTCGTTTCGCGGCTTCGCGGGCCAGGTTGCATCGGGAACGGTTCGCCCCGGCGACGCAATTACCGCGCTGCCCTCGGGACGCACCGCTCGCATCGCTCGCATTGTCACCTTTGATGGCGACCTTGAGCAGGCCCACGCTCCGCTCTCCGTCACCCTCGTGCTGGACCGCGAGATCGACATCAGCCGCGGAGACCTGATCGTTTCAAGCGACGCGCCGGCGACGGTCGCGACCGAGATCGAAGCGTCGCTGGTGTGGATGGACGCGCAGGAGCTGGCACCCAACCGGCGCTATCTGTTGAAACACGCCAGCCACGTTGTGCCTGCGGTTGTGGCCCGCATTCATCATCGCGTTCCGCTGGAATCGCAATCGGACCCGACGGCTCAGTCGCTGGCGCACACAGAGGCAACGACGCTCGGGATGAACCAGATCGGCGTGGTCTCGCTTCGGCTGCTGCGGCCCATCGCCGTGGATCGCTACGGAGACAATCGGCTGACGGGCGCGTTCATCCTGATCGATCAGGCGAGCAACAGCACGGTTGCGGCAGGCATGATCCGCGCGGCTGTCGCGCTTCCGCAAAGCCAGGCCGCGCAGCTACTGCAAACGGCCATCACAGGGCCGGTGACGTCGAGGGAGCGGTTTGTGCGGTGGGGCCATCGCGGCGGGGTTCTGGCGCTGACCGGCTCGATTGCGATTGCCGATCAGGTGGAGCGTGTGCTGTTCCAGGAGGGAATGGTGACGCTGCGACTGGAGACGCCGGCGGGCGAGGGTGCCCATTTTCGCGAGGAGGCGGCCAGCCTGGATCAGACGGCGCACTGCGCAGCGCAGGCGGGATTGCTGGTGTTGATCGTAACCGCTTCGGACGAGCGAAGCCTGATCGTCCATGCAGCGGACCATCAGGCAACCCTCAGCACCGAGGATCCGCAACGCATCTCGACGGAGATTCACGCTCTGTTGACGGAGGCCGGAATGCTGGCGCAGCCCTGGCGACCGGACTACGAAATCTGATTGGAAAGAACCATTAGCTGCAACTTGAGGAGCCGCAATGAGCACAGCGAACGAAACAACTCTCACGCCGGGAAGCATTGCCGATGAGGTTCGACGCAAGATGGATGCTGTCAGGTCCACGCTCGCGCGGACACTGACCGACGCGTCGAGCGCATGCCTGACGTGCAGCTTTCAGGCGGAAGACATGCTGCTGGCGCGCCTCGCGATCGATATTCAGCCGTCGCTGCCGATTCTGTTTCTCGATACGGGCTACCACTTCCGGGAGACCTACGAATATCGGGACGAGATGGCCCGCGCGTGGAAGCTGAACCTGACGAACCTGATGCCGGAGCAGACAGTGGCGGAGCAGGAACGGCAGTACGGAGTGCTGTACCAGAGCGCGCCGGACCAATGCTGCAAGCTGCGCAAGGTGGAGCCGCTGTTTCGGGCTGTGGCGGAGTTCGATGTGTGGCTGACCGGGCTGCGCCGCGAACAGGCGAAGAGCCGCGCGGCGCTCGAAGAGTCGGCACCGTTTACGCTGCCGGGTGGCAAACAGGTGTTGAAGCTGGCACCGCTGGCGGACTGGACGACGCGCGATGTCTGGTATGGGTGCGAGGCGCTTTCGATTCCGCTGCTGCCGCTGTATGCGCGGGGCTACCAGAGCATCGGGTGCGAGCCATGCACCTCGCTGCCGCTCGATCCGAATGATCCTCGCTCGGGCCGCTGGTCGGGGCGCAAGGTGGAGTGTGGCATTCACATCGAGGCCGCGCCGGGGCAGTAATTCCCGGCGGCGCTTTCCGACGACGAGGTTCCATGCCGTACCTGTTTGGCTTCATCATCGCGCTGTTCATCGCCCTGACGGGAGTTGGCGCGGGCACGATCACGGTGCCCGTGCTGATGCTGTTTCTGGGGGTTCCGGCACCGGTTGCGGTGGGCATCGGGCTCACGTTTTCGGCCATTGTGAAGCTGCTGCTGGCCCCGGCCCAGATTGCGCGCCGGCAGGTTAGCTGGCCTACGCTCGGGTACATGCTGATGGGCGGGGTTCCCGGCGTTGCGATTGGCACACTGCTGCTGGATCGCTTTGTGACAGCGGGATCGAACACGCTGCTCGATGCGCTGCTTGGCGTGGTGCTGATGGCTACGGCGAGTACGCAGATTTTCTTTTCCCTGCGTCCCGAGCGGCGGCTTGCCCAGCGAAAAGATCGTCGTTTTTTGCTGGCCTGGCTGATGTTGCCGGTGGGCGCGGAGGTTGGGTTTTCATCCGCCGGAGCGGGCGCGCTGGGTAGCGCGGCTCTGCTCGCGCTGACTCCGCTGGACGCGGCTGAAGTGGTGGGCACGGATATTGTCTTCGGTGCGCTGCTGTCGCTGCTGGGAGCGCTGGCGCATGGACTGGCGCACGGACTTTTGCCTGGACTGACGCACGGAGCCTACGCGTCTTCCGGCTTGTCCGGTTTTTCGCTTCATCAGCCCTTGCTGCTGCCGATGGTTGCGGGCGGGCTGGCCGGGGCGCTGGCCGGACTGCTGTTGTCTGGCCGGGTGCCGCGGAGGCCGATGCGTTTTGCGCTGTGGCTGTGGATTCTGGTCCTGGGCGGTCAACT